>JALOPB010000068.1 GCA_025454115.1 Desulfobacterales bacterium
TGCGGATGCTGTGTCTATTTCTGGATATTCGTTTTGCCAATATTCCTGAAGTTCCGACGGACGTTTAGCAGTTAGCCAAGTAATTTCCGATACGACCAGAATTCCACCAATTTTCAGAAAACGCTTCCAGTCTCTAACTCCCTTTTCAAAACCGATATTATATATCGCTCCTTCAGACCAGATAACGTCATATTCCTCATCGCCAAATGGTAGCTTGTCCATTGAGCAGGCGAGAGTAGATATTTTTTCAGTCAGGCTCAGGTGTCTGGCGTTGGCTTCAAGCATTTCGAGAAATTCAGGCAGAAAGTCCACTGCTGTAATCTTGGCATTCAGCAAGCGCGCAAGCAACAGGGCGGAAGATCCTGTACCGCAGCCGATATCAGCAATCTTTAGAGGAACTGACCGGTCTATCATAGCCAGGCCGACAGCCTTTTCCGTTTCTGCATCCCCGCCGGGGCCCTGCCGTTTTGCTCTTTTATGCAAATCTATTAGAAGTTGAAAATCGTCCATTAATAAGCCCTTTGATAGCATTGAGAATGTATCTCAAAGCCCTTCGAGATGCATATGTGTCGGATGATATTTAAAGCATCCAACCAATCGAAATTATATCAGATTAGCATCTCATATCCTATTTTTACCTCCGTCGGCCCATTCGTGTCAACCCAGACTGGGGGGATAACACACCGCCAGCCCTATTTTTCATCCGTTTTCGGATATTCGATATTGTGCCTACGGTCAAACCCGGTTGATCGATTTGTTAATAAAAAAACCGGCGCTGGAAGATGTGTTGGCGCTGCTTGAAATTTTTTCTTGACTTTTGCCATATGGTATGTGAATTTACAAAATAAATATAATTCATATGTTGATTTATGTTAACATGTTGATTCTTGTTAAATCTTTGTAAGATAGCCCTAACTAACAACACAACAAAATAGGAGGAACGAACATGCGCGGCGTGAACCTGAACTACTTTGGGGTACTGGTTATTCTTTCCTTGATTTTTGGCATCATCGGCTGCGGAGATTCGGGAAAGTCAGATGTAGCAAATTTTAGCGGAGCCTGGCAGAACCCGTCGAACCACCAGAAAATCTTACTCAATTTGAGTGGCGATAGCAAAACAATAGCCATCGACGGTAAAACGTTGTCGGTTACGGTAAAGAAGAATGAAGCTGACAGGTATAGCCTTCACGTTTCGGACCCAGCCCTGGGCGAAAAAGAATGGAAGATCTTTCGAATCTGGGACGACAATGGCAGTACCTTTACGCTGAGATTTGAGCATGACGGGAAAACAGAAGACTTGAACCGTGTAACCGGCTGATCTGTCATCTTTCCAACATTTTGAAATAAGATCATTTTCCATCCGAAAATATGATTATCGCCGAAGTGAAAACGCTCGCTTTTATCATGGTTCTATCGGAACCACCGTCTAATTCAGCGCCTTCAGCCAGTTATTGACGGCTCTGCGACTCGAACTGATGCAGGCTAACTTGGCCGGCGTACATGAAGCGGAATGTCTGGATCAATCCGGCAGTCGGTTGCACGGCAGGCCTGGAGAACCTCTCCAGAGGCACTCTGATGATCGCGTTGCAGGTGATAGTTCAGCCAAGACGATGTGCCATCAAGCTCCCATAGCCTGGGAGGAATGCACTTTGAAGCCATCTCTTCCAAGTGCCTCGCATCGGACCATCGCTCCCAGGCTCTAAACCACACGCACTTCCGCTCAGGGAACACTTCACAGAAACCGTTTCGGCTGCCGCCGCAAGCGCCGTTGCGAATGTGTTTCGGACACTGGGATTCGGGGCATAGAAACGCCACATGCTGGATGGCGCAGTCTCCGCAACGCTTGCAATCGAGCAAAAGGGCTTTAATCGGGTCTTCCAGCGATTGCGCCAAAAGCCGGCCGGCGGGCCACCTATCAACCCGGCGAGCAATCAAGCGAAGGACTGGAGCCAAGGTCGCTTCGGAATTGAAGAAACGATCGTGGGCAGCCTTGAGAAGACAGAAGTGCGCCCTACCTAAAAAAGAGATTTCCCCATCTCGAGAACGCCCCACTGAACTGCCCGCGGTTTTCCCTCCCGCTGGACGGCGGTCCATATTCTGGGTTGGCGCGAAATCATTTATGAAATCTTGCCAATGATCCCCGATTTGTGCCACCCGGTCCAAGATTTGGCCGACAAGTTCGAAACCACGATGGACGCCGGCAATGTGTATGCCACGGTAGCCCAATCCCTTTAGCACAGCGCCTAAACGTGCTGCACGCTCGACCGCCAGGGCCCTGCCCTGCTTCTTGTCCCGCCATTCCCGGATGACCTGATTCAACAACTCATCTGAAACCTCGGCTCCGGGGACTTGGCCAGCGTTCATGATTCGTGCCGACCCCGGCGTCAATACATAAACCGAACCAAGGGTGGGTAAATCAATCCTGAACCGGCGCTGCACTTCCAGCAGCTCCATGAACTGCCCAGCGTCGTATCCAAGCTGAGTGATGGCGAATCTCGCGCCGGCGGTCTTCTTCCGACAGAGTTTGGCATATTGCGCGAAAGCCTCACCGGCACGGCTTTTAAACGGCGACACGGCGCATCCCGCAAAAAACATGTCGGGGTCGCCGGCCTGTTGAATGCGCTCACCCAACAGCCTAAGCATGACCAACAAGGTCACCGAATCGAGGTCGAAAACGGGTGCCCCTTGCCCTGCGAAGCCTCTTCCCATGTAATCGCCAGTCAGAGCCAAGATATTCTTCATGCCCATCATGGACAGTTGCAGGGCCCGGCTTTCCATGCCGATCCGGTTAGTGTCGCGACAGGTGAAATGGACAATGACGTCCATTCCAACCTTGAAAATCTCGCTGCCGATCACGTCAGGGCTGAGCGCGGGGTTGCCGCCCGGGTTGTCAGTGATGGACACAGCTGAAATCCGGCCATCAGCAAAGGCGTCTGCGGCCATTGCCTTGATCACATCAACCGACCTGCCTGCCGGCTCCCTTCCTGGCACGATTTCCATTGTGATAACGAAACGCTTTGGGTCCAAGATGTCATTCTGGAATACGCGTAGCATTGGCAGCCTTGCTCTCTTTCTGGCTAATTTTCCAGGACTTGGCGGATGGTTTGAATCTTATCACAGCTTGAACGGATTGGTGATCTGAATGGGCTGTGTAGGCCATCACGATGACTGACGGTTTGGGCAGCCTGTCCCCGCCGTAGGCGGCAACTCCGTGCGAACCGATGGCAGCCGCCATCCTCGCGCCGGCCGAGCTTCCCCATAGGGAGTAGTCCCCGGTGGCGACTGCGCCGCCATAGCCTGCGCGATATCTGAGCACGAAAGCGTTGTGGCCCCTGGCGCTGATCCTTGTGGCATAGGGAAACCCTTCGTGAACGGAACCGACATAGGAGAAGCCGCCGCCTGGCGATATCACGGCGAAGGGGGCAACGGGCTTTCCGCGGAAGAAGAACAGCCCTGTATTTTCGCGTGCGGGTTGCGCCTGCCTCTGTTCTTCGCTGTAGAACGGGTAGAACACGGCGTGACCGGTAATTACATCTCGCCTTGGCGAGCGAGGGCGTCAACAACAACGGGAGCAAAAGGCAAGCGGTTATCATCAAGCTGGACTTCATTTGCCTCTTTTGCGGATCAACCCTTCCTGAGCCACCGAGGCCACCAGGACGCCTTCGCGGTTGTAGACCTTCCCGAAGGCGAGACCTCTGGCCTTGCCGGCGTTCGGGCTCTGCATGACGTAGAGCAGCCACTCGTCCATCCGGAACGGCCGGTGAAACCACATGGCGTGATCCAGGCTGGCGACTTGCATGGCCGGCTGCCAGAAGCTCTGGCCGTGGGGGTTGAGCGATGTCACCATCAGGCCGTAATCCGATGCGTATGCCAGCAGGTACTGGTGGACCGTGGGGTCGTCCGGCATCGCGTCGATGGTCCTGATCCAGTTGTAGCGCACCGGGGGGCGCTTTTCCGGGGCAAACGGGTTCATCGGATTGACCGGACGGACTTCGATGGGCCTCCGGCACAGGAGCTTCTGTCGAATGGGAGCGGGAATCTGGTCGGCGATCCGGTTGGCCAGCTCCAGCTCCGATGCCAGACCCTCCGGACCGGGAGCGGGCGGCGCCGGGTCCTGGTGGTCGAAGCCCGGCTCGTCGATCTGAAACGATGCCGCCATGGTGAAGATCGCCCGGCCCCTCTGGACGGCCACCACCCGGCGGGTGGTGAAACTCTTGCCGTCGCGGATGCAGTCGACGTTGTAGACGATGGGCCGGGTGACGTCCCCGGGGCGCAGAAAATAGGCGTGCAGGCTGTGGGCGCGGCGCTCGGACGGCACGGTCTGGTAGGCGGCCGAAAGCGCCTGCCCCAGCACCTGGCCGCCGTAGACATTGCCGAATCCCAGGTCCTGGCTCTGGCCGCGGAAAATGTTCTCCTCGATCGGCTCCAGTTTCAGAAGCTCCAGCAGTTCTTTCAGAACGTTGCCCTCGGAACAGGTATCCATCACGGTGCATTTCTCCGTCGGCAAGTGAAACCCTCCATCCATCTCAGGTAAAAGGATGCTTAGATGCTATTTCCCCATAACCCCACCTTCCTGCTATGAGCCAGCGTGACGTTGATGGCGGAGGTTTCAGGTTTCCCGATCCTCTTTCAGTAAGTTCTGGGCTGCGCCATTGGGCACCGGGATTGGCGGAGGAAGGGTTGTCAAGCGTTCGTCAGGAAGGGGTTCTATGATCGTTTGCCCCACCAGACAGTCTATCGGCAGCACCTTTATCTCCGACACATCTCGGACGACAAACGGCGTCAGCGTCCGCAGCTGCTCGGCCGTGGCCAAGCCGGAGAGCACTCCGATGGAGGCTTGGAGGCCGGCATTCAGGCCCATCTGAAGGTCGGTGAGGGCGTCGCCGACCATGACGGCCCGGGAAGCTTGGATGGCGAGCGTTTTCAGGATGAGATGGAGCATGTCCGGCGCGGGCTTCGCGCGGGTGACCTGATCGGCGCCCACCATCAGGTCGATTTTACCGCCGAAACCCAGAAAATCAACCGCAAGCTGCGCGCGCCGGCTGATGTCCACCGTTGCGATGGCGACGCGGCAGCCATGAGAATGCAGCGCGTCGACCAGCGTTTCGGCCCCCGGGGTCGGCCGGACAAACCGCGCCAGGTCCCGGCTCGATTCCTCGTCGGCGCGCTCGAAGGCCGCCGCGCAGGCCGGTTTCGTTTCGTGGAGTCCGGCGCCGGCCAGGTAATCGACCGCTGCCTGGACGACGACCTCCCGCTTCTTGAGCCCGACCGGTCCCTCGGGCCGCAGCCGCCCCGCCTTTTCGTCCACTCCCAGGGCCCACCGCAGGCCGGCTTCGTGGTCCCTGTCCAGGCCGAGCGCCTCGCGGATGAGCCGTGCGCGCAGCGCAACCATCTGCGACCAATAGTGATACAGCTCGATCAAGGTGCCGTCCTTGTCGAAGACCACCAGGTCCACGTCAGGGATGACGCTTCGATCCAACGAAAGGGATGCCACTGAACACCTCGTCAGGAAAATTCCGCCAGAATCTCCTGATCCACGTGGAAGACATGGGCGATCATTGCGGCGCGGATCCACATGCCGTTGCGTTCCTGGCGCCAATAGGCCGCGCGCGGATCTTTGTCCACCGCCACTTCGATCTCGTAGCGCCGGGGCAAGGGGTGCAGGATGGCGCAGTGGGGGTGAATCTTGGCGAGGTGCTCCTTCTTGAAGTGGTAGGCCGGAAACGTTTCGGTCTCGCTTTTCGGGTCGGAGGCGTATTCGTTCTGGATGCGCGTCATGTAAATGGCGTCGACCATGGGCATGACGCTCTGGAAGTCATCGGTTTCGTGAAAGGGGATCGCATGCTTCTTCAGGAAGAACTTGATGTCGTCCTTCATGCGGAACACCTCGGGCGCCACGTAATAGAGGGTGACGTCCTTGTAGTTTTTCAGGAGATAAGAGAGCGAGCGCACCGTGCGGCCGCGTTTGAGGTCGCCCACCATGGCGATCTTCTTGCCGTCCAGGCCGCCGCTGGCCTGAAACTCGCGCTGCAAGGTATAAATGTCGAGCAGGGCCTGGGTCGGATGCTGGTCGGGACCGGAGCCGCCGTTCAATACCGGTACCGGCCGCTCGGTCTGATTCAGCACCCAGGCGGTCTTCTCGGCAAAACCGGCTTCAGGGTGCCGGGAGATGATCAGGTCTACGTAGCTGGCGAAGGTACGGATGGTGTCTTCGGGCGACTCGCCCTTGACTTCGGAACTGGTACTGGTACCGCGGCTTTCGGAGACATTCAATCCCATCAGATAGCAGGCGTTCTGGAAGGAAAGGAAGGTCCGGGTGGAGGGCTGCACGAAATACAGCATGGCCCGTTTGTGCGGCAGCAGGCTGCTCAGCTTCTGCGCGCCCATTTTGGTCTTGGCAAGCAGCCGTATCTTTTCGGCGAGATCGCAAAGATCATCCAGGAAGCGCCGGTCAAACTGCTGGGCGAATATCACGTCGAAGATGCGCCCTTTTTGTTTGAAAAAAGAGAGCTTCTCGTCTACGGGCCTGCTGTAGAACTCCTCCCAGCCTTCGTAGGTCTGCTTGGTTGCCTCGGCGTAGCGCTCCATGGGTCTCTCCCGGCGGAAATGGTCTAATTGTGCGGTTAGAATCGGTATGGGGAAGGAAATTTTGATTCATAATGGCAGAATTCGAGTTGTGTGTCAAGAATGCCATCAATACAGGATATAGTGGTTTTGTTTGAACAGAAATGTGGAAGGGAGTACTTGCATTCGTTGAACATATAAAATATGGTTGCCCGACCGTAGAAGACAGTCGTTCCAGTTTCCACTATCTTTCCCGTTATATTGATATTCAATCGACCGATCACCTTCAATCACTGCAGAAAGGAGAAATCAGAATGAATTCAGGAAAACATGTCCCACGAACGGCCGGAACGATTATGGCTGCTGCGCTTGTCGCCGCTTTATTGCTGAGCGGCGGTCCTGTCGCCCTGCTTTACGCACAAACTCCCCTCAAGGTAGCTGCGGTGTTCGAAACCCCCATCGAAGAGCCCTGGGTGAACCAGATCCATGTCGCCCTGTTGCGGGCCAAGAAAGAGATGGGAATTCAATATGATTGGTCCGAGAGCGTGAAATCGGCCGACTTTGCCCGGGTCATGCGGGAGTACGCGGAAAAGGGCTATCAACTGATCACGGGCGATGCTTTCGGCGCCGAACGAATCGCCCGTCGCGTGGCGGCGGACTATCCGAAAATCGCGTTCGTTTTTGGTTCCGGGATCGGCCCGGCGGAACCCAATTTCGGGGTTTTCGACAACTGGATCCATGAGCCTGCCTTTCTCTCCGGCATGATCGCCGGCAAGATGACCAAGAGCAACACCATCGGGGTGGTGGCGGCAATGCCCATCCCGGAAGTCAACCGCCTGGCCAACGCGTTTTACGCGGGTGCCAAAGAGACCAACCCGAAGGTCAAGTGCAAGTTCTCCTTCATCGGCTCCTTCTTCGATCCTCCCAAGGCCAAGGAAGCGGCTCTGGCGCAGATTGAAAGCGGCGTGGACGTGATCTACGCCGAGCGGTTCGGAGTCATCGAGGCCGCCAAGGAAAAGGGCATCCTGGCGATCTCGAACATGTCCGATCAGTCCGCGCTCGGGCCGGACACCGTCATCACCGGGCCGGTGTGGGACATGTGGCCGACGGTCAAATACATGGTCAGTCTGGTGAAGGCCGGTGTCTTCACGGCGCAGGATTTCGGCGGTTTTTCCTTCATGTCCAAGGGCGGCTCCTATCTGGCTCCGTATCACAAGTTTGATGCGAAGC
The DNA here is from genome assembly GCA_025454115.1 of Desulfobacterales bacterium. Classification (GTDB taxonomy): domain Bacteria; phylum Desulfobacterota; class Desulfobacteria; order Desulfobacterales; family SpSt-501; genus SpSt-501. The sequence goes on from JALOPB010000068.1 coordinate 7,795, forward strand.
TCCCTGCGGATGTCAAGGAGCTGGTGGCCAAACGCCAGCAGGAGATTCTGGCCGGCAACTTCCGCGTTGATATCGACGAGTCGATTCCCAAATCCCAGTAAATGCGCTATGGAGAGCCCCCCACTGTTGGAGATGCGCGGCATCGCCAAGCGCTTCGGTGATGTGCAAGCCAACGATGGCGTCGATTTGACGCTGAAATGCGGCGATATCCTGGGGCTGCTCGGGGAAAACGGGGCCGGCAAAACCACCTTGATGAACATCCTGTTCGGGGTCTACGCCGCGGATGCCGGACGGATTGCCATTGACGGCCGAAGCGCCCTCATTCGCAACTCCGCGGACGCCCTGGCCCACGGCGTCGGAATGGTGCATCAGCACTTCCATCTGGTCCCTCGCCTCACGGTCCTGGAAAATCTGATGGTCGGCCAGTCCGGCCGCGGATTGCGGCTGGATCGGAGCTTCGCGCTTGGCCGCATGCGCGAGATCGAGGGTAGCTTCGGCCTGTGCCTGCCACCGGATGCCCGCGTCGGCGATCTGACGATCGGCGAACAACAACGGCTGGAGATCATAAAGGCCCTGGCGCGCGGCGCGCGCATCCTGATCCTCGACGAGCCTACGGCCGCTTTGACTCCACAGGAGGCCGAAGGGCTGTTCATTGCGTTGCGGGCGATGGCCGACCAGCGCATGGGCGTCATTTTCATCAGCCACAAGCTGCACGAAATACTGGCCGTCACCACACGGGTCGTGATCATGCAGCAGGGCCGCGTGGTCGCCGAAACGGTTAATGATGACACCGTCAGCAAGAAACGGCTGGCGGAATTGATGACCGGCCATGAAATCACTCCGCCCGGCAAGGTGGCGACAGTCCCCGGCCGGGTCCGGCTGCGCATCGAAAACCTGCAGACCCGTGGCGGCGTACGGCCGAGCCTGAAAGGCGTCTGCCTAGAAGTTCGCGGGGGCGAGATCCTGGGCATCGCCGGCGTCTCCGGCAACGGCCAGGCGGAGCTGGCCGATGTCATTGCCGGCGTGCTGCCCGCATCCGACGGCACCGTGGAGGTCAACGGAACGACGGTCTCCCGCTTCACGCCGCGGGAGGTTCAGGCGCTGGAGGTCGGGCGAATCCCCGAAGACCGCATGGGCACCGGCCTGATTACCAGCCTGCCGCTATGCAGCTGCATGGTGCTCTCGCGCATCCGCGAACGCCGCTTTAGCCGCTGGGGGTTCCTGAAACACCGGGCGATCGGCCGCTTCGCCGACCAGCAGATCCGGAGTTTCGGGATCAAGGCCGCCGGCAGCCATGTGCGCACCGGAACCCTGTCCGGCGGCAACCTTCAAAAGGCCCTGCTCGCCCGCGAGCTGGCCTGGGAGCCGACGCTGCTGCTGGCCGCCCAGCCGACCCGCGGCCTGGACGTCGCCGCCGCCCGCTTCGTGCACCAGCGCTTCCTCGACCTGCGCGGCCGGGACGGTGCGATCGTCCTGATCAGCGAGGACCTGGAAGAGATCTTTGCCTTGTCGGACCGCATCGCCGTCATGTTCGAGGGCCGCATCATGGATGTCCTGGACATCCAGGCGGCGACCGTGGCCAGGGTCGGCCTGCTGATGGCCGGGGTGCGGGAGGCGGCATGACCGGGATCCGCCTCGAACTTCGCGCCCAAAGTCCGTGGTGGCTCAACGTTCTTCTCCCGCTGGCGGCCGTCGGCGCCACGCTGATCCTGTGCAGCGGGCTCGTCGTGCTGGCCGGGGCCGATGTCTTCACCGCCTATTCCAGGCTTTTCCTGAGCTCCCTGAGCACGGCCTTCAACCTGGTCGAAACCGTGGTCAAGGCTGCCCCCCTCGTCTTTACCGGCCTGGCCGTGACCGTGGCCTTCCGCGCCAAGTTCTGGAACATCGGGGCCGAAGGCCAGCTCCTGGCGGGTGCGATGGCCGCGGCCTTCATCGGCGCCCGCGAAGGGCTGCCGGCCTGGAGTCTGGTCCCTTTGATGATTGCCGGCGGGGCGCTGGCCGGTTCGGCTTGGGCACTGGTGCCGGCGGTGCTGAAAACCCGCTATAGGGTGGACGACGTCGTCACGACCCTGCTGCTGAACTTCGTCCTTTTCTACGGAATGATGGCCCTTCTGGACGGACCGTGGAAGGATCCGCTGAGCGGGTACCCGGACTCGCCGGATATCCGCATGGAGGCCGAGTTCCCGATCCTGTTGCGGGCGACCCGCCTGCACCTGGGGGTGCTGCTGGCGGCGCTCGCGGCCGCCGGGGTCTGGCTCCTGCTGCGCCACACGAGGTTTGGGTTTGAGATCGACGCCGTCGGTGAAAATCCGAACGCCGCGCGCTACGCCGGCATCCATCTCGCGGTGGTGACCCTGTTTACGGCCGCTGTCTCGGGCGCGCTGGCCGGGCTGGCCGGCGTGGGAGAAGTGGCCGGCATTCACTTCCAGGTCATGGCCGGCCTGTCGCCCGGCTACGGCTACACCGGCATCGTCATCGCCATGCTCGCGCGCCTGAACCCCATCGGGGTGGTGCCGGCGGCGATCTTTTTCGCGATCATCATCACCGGCGCCGAAGCCATGTCGCGGGCCACCGGCGTTCCGGTGTTTCTGGCCGATGTGATCCAGGGCATGGCCCTGGTCACCATGCTGGCGGCCCTGATGCTGACCCAATACCGCATTCGTCTAAATCGAACCGGGCATGAATGAGATCCTCTCACAGGTGTTTCAGGTCGGATTTTTCGCGGCGGTGATCCGGATCGCCACCCCGCTGGTTTTCGGCACGCTCGGGGAGCTGTTTGCCGAGCGCGCCGGAGTGCTCAACCTGGGAATCGAGGGCATCATGATGCTGGCGGCCATGGCCGGCTTTTCAACCGCCTATTTCACGGGAAGCCTCTGGCTGGGCGTGCTGGCCGCGGTGCTGATCGGGGTGCTGGCCGGGGCGCTGATGGGCCTGCTGACGGTCAGCCTCGGGCTCAGCCAGCACGTTTCCGGCATCGGCCTGACCCTGCTCTGCTCGGGGCTGTCGTTTTTCTTCTACCGGCTGATCTTCGGCCAGCCGTCCAGCCTGCCGAAGATCAGCCCTTTTGAAACCCTCGCCCTGCCCGGACTTGCGGGCATCCCTGTGCTGGGTCCGATCCTTTTCAACCAGTTCGCCCTGGTCTATCTGGCCATGGCGATCGTGCCTGCGGCCGCCTTCGTGCTCTATCAGACCCCGTGGGGCCTGAACCTGCGGGCCGTGGGAGAAAACCCGCATGCCGCCGACTCGGCCGGCGTGAGCGTCACCGCCATGCGCTACCAGGCGCTGCTCGTGTCGGGGGCGCTGATGGGTCTCGCCGGCGCCTTTCTGTGCATGGCCCAATACAACGCTTATACCTTCGGGGTGATTTCCGGTCGCGGCTGGGTCTGCATCGCCTTGATCGTATTCGGCCAGTGGAGCCCCTGGAAAAGCGCGGCCGGGGCGGTTCTGTTCGCCTGCATCGACGCCCTGCAGCTGCGGCTGCAGGCGAGCAGCGCGGTCCATCTGCCCTACCAGGTGTTTCTGATGCTGCCGTTCGTGCTCACCATCGTGGGGATGGCCCTGGTGTCCCGCAACGCCCTGGCGCCGGCCGCCCTGCTCAAACCCTTTCGCAAGGAGGCGCGCGGGAATTGTCCCGGGTGATCGACGCCCGCGCCCGCAAAGAGATCGATGCCGCCGGGTGCCTCGTGACGCCGCCTTTCGTGGACAGCCATTTCCACATGGATTCGGCCTTGAGCTTCGGCCAGCCGCGCGTGAACCGCAGCGGCACCCTTTTGGAGGGCATCCAGCTCTGGGGGGATCTGAAGCCGCAGCTGACCGTCGAATCCATCCAGGCGCGCGCCCGCAAGCTGTGCCAATGGGCCATCGCCCGCGGTACGCTCGCCATCCGCAGCCACGTCGACGTGGGCGACCCGCAGATGCTGGCGGTCCAGGCCCTGCTCGACATCCGCACGGAGTTCAAACCCTTTCTCGACCTGCAGCTCGTGGCCTTTCCCCAGGACGGCTATTTCCGACTGCCGGCCAACCGGGACAACATGGTCCGGGCACTCGACATGGGAGTCGACGTGGTGGGCGGCATCCCGCATTTCGAACGCACCATGGCAGCCGGCGCCGAGTCGGTGGCGGCCCTGTGCGAGCTTGCCGCACGGCGCGGCCTGATGGTCGACCTGCATTGCGATGAGAGCGACGACCCCCTGTCGCGCCACATCGAGGACCTTTCAGGCCCAGCGGCTGGGGCTGAGGGGCCGGGTGACCGGCTCGCACCTGACGTCCATGCACTCCATGGACAACTACTACGTCAGCAAACTCATTCCGCTGATGGCCGAAGCCGGGGTGCACGCGGTCGCCAACCCCCTGATCAACATCACCCTGCAGGGCCGGCACGACACCTACCCCAAGCGCCGGGGCATGACCCGGGTGAAAGAGCTGATGCTGGCCGGCGTGAACGTCGCCTTCGGACACGACTGCGTCATGGATCCCTGGTACCCGTTGGGGGATGCAGCGCCTGTTCGATGCCGTCACCTTCAACGGCGCCACGGCCTTGGGGCTGGAAGGCTACGGGCTGGAGCCGGGGTGCTTCGCCGACCTGGTCGTGCTCCAGGCCGGGGATGCGGTGGAGGCGCTGCGCCTGAAGCCGGCCCGGCTGTTCGTCATCCGGCGCGGGGAGGTGATCGCCGAAACCGCTGCGGTCGAAAGCCGCCTGAGCCTGGGCGGGCAGCGCTTATCCGTCGATTTCCGGCACGAAACCGGCTCAGCGGCCTGATAGGAAATCAAGAGCCGCCGCAACCCCGCCCTTCGAGAAGGGAATGCCCGCCAGGGAAAGGCCCATCTCGACACCGCACAGGGTCCCGGCCAGCATCAAATCGTTGAAGTCCCCCAGATGTCCGATGC
>JALOPB010000372.1 GCA_025454115.1 Desulfobacterales bacterium
GCCAGGTCAGGGGATATAGATGGCCCAGCCCAACGCCTCCCGCGCCGCATCCGCCAGCGATTCAGCGATGGTGGGGTGCGGCAGGGCGCAGCGCGCCAGGTCTTCCAACGTCGCTTCCATCTGGATGGCCAGCGCCGCCGCGCCGATGATCTCGGTGGCAAACGGCGCCAGGATGTGCACCCCCAGCAGCTCGCCATATTTTTTTTCGCCCACCACCTTGACCACCCCGCTGCTCACGCCCTGGATCATCGCCATCGGGCTGGCCGCTATGGCCACGGTCCCGCTGAGAACATCGTAGCCGGCTTCCTCGGCCTGGTCCTCGCTCAAGCCGACCGAGCGCGGCACGGTAAGGGGATTGAAGGCTCGCTTCGCACCCAGGGCGTTTTCGGCTGCGATAATACCCATGGCGGTAGCACCATGCGAGAGGAAGGGCTCTTTCCCGACGGCATCGCCCAAGGCCCAGATCCCGGGCGCTCTTGTAGCCAGGTGCTCATCCACGGCAAGGTCCTTGAGGCCAACCGTGTCCAGGCCCAGGTCAGCAACCGCCGGCCGACGGTCGAAATAGATCACCCGGTCAAACGGACGAATTTCCTCCTTGCCCTTGACCGATAGAACGACGGCCAGGCCGTCCTTTCCCTTGGTGATGGAGACCACCTGGCAGGAATTGAGGATCGTCAACGAATCGCTCTTGAGTGCGCCGCGCAGGCGCTGGCCGATTTCCGCATCGAACTCGGACAGAATGCCGCGCTCGCGCACGGCCACCACCACCTGGCTGCCGCAGGCACCCAGGAATTGGGCCAGTTCCAGCGCCCAGGGTCCGGCGCCCAGGATGAGACTGCGGGCCGGGATCCTGCCTTCTTCCAGAAACTGGCTGGAGTTGATGACGCCTTCCAGGTCCGCTCCCGGAAATGCCGGGCGGGCCCACTGCGCACCCACGGCCATGATGACGGACCGGGCCTGATAGACCTGGTCTCCCACCGCCACCCGGCCGGGGCCGGCCAGGCGGCCTTTCCCTTTGATGGGGCATACACCTTTGACCTTCACGAGGCCCTCGGTTCCCATCGAGAAGTAGCCCACCAGCTCGTCCTTCATTTTAAAGACCGCTGCGGGGTCCACTGCGGCTTCGGCCTTGGAGAACCCCATCTTGGCGGCGGTCTGGACGGTCTTCACCCGGTCCAGCGTGGCCGCAAAGAGCTTGGTCGGCACGCACGCCCGATTGAGGCAGAACCCGCCCCAGTGCATACCCTCCACGATGGCCGCCTTGGCTCCGAGCTGCACGCCGCGAATGGCGGCCGCCACCCCGCCCGGCCCCCCGCCGATGACGATGAGATCGAAACTATCCGACATAATTTCCTCGCTCGATAAATGAAAAAGATAGATTCTCCAAGCCGACAGGCTGGTGAGAAACGCTCAGATGCAAGGCGCGCGAACCTCGCGGAGTGAGGCGTACTGGCGTACGCCGCAGCGACTGCGAGGTGAAGCGCAACGCCGCAGATGGGTGTTTATCGCCAGCCTGTTAAAGCATCAAGGTAGGCTCCTCGATCATATCCTTCGATCATATCCTTGATCGTCTTCAAAAACGCCGCGCCGGGCGCGCCGTCGATGATGCGGTGATCGAAGGACAGCGACAACGCCATGCGCGGCTCGACGACCACCTGCCCGTTTCTGGCGACCGGCTTCTCGACGATGCGGCCCGCCCCCAGGATGGCGCTTTCGGGATGATTGACGATCGGGGTGAAGTCATCGATGTCCCAGGCCCCGAGGTTGGTCAGCGTGAAGGTGCCGAGGGCCAAGTCATCCAGGGGCAGGCTGCCGGCCCGGGCCGCCTCGACGAGCCGGTCGATGTCGGCGGATATCTCGCGGATGGACTTTGCATCAGCGTTGCGCACCTTGGGTACGATGAGCCCCTTTCCCAGATCCATGGCCACACCCACATGCACCTGCCGCCAGACCTTGATCATCTCGCCCTCCACGCTGGCATTCACCAGGGGGTGCTGCTTCAGCGCCTGGGCGATGACCTTCACCAGAACGGCGTTGTAGGAAACCTTCGCCCCGGCGGCATTCATCCGGCTGCGCAGCTGGATGATCGCCTCGACCGCCGCTTCGGTGTGCAGGGTCAGCTGGGCCTGGGTGGTCAAGCTCAGGTGCATGTTCTTGAAGACCACCTTGCGCACGCCGGCGATCGGAATTTCCTGAGCCGCACTCAACAACTCACCGGCGACCGCGGCCGGCGATGCCGGCGCCGCCTTGGCCGGGACCCCTTTCTCGATGGCCGTGAGAACATCGGCCCGCACGACTCGGCCGCCGGGTCCGGAGCCGGAAATCCGGCTCAGGTCGATACCGTGAGCTTTCGCCATCGTCCGCGCCACGGGCGACGCCTTGACCCGGCCGCCGGGAGTGGCCGGTGCGGCCGGCTCGACGGCGGCAGCAGAGGGTCTGGCCGCAGTCTCCACAGCAGCCGGGGCGCCCGTTTCAGCAGCCGGATGCTGCGCCACCAGGCTTTCCAGTTCGGCCTGGTCGGCGGCGAGATACCCCACGACCTCGCTCACCTCGATCCGGCTGCCCGGCGCTGCGACGGGGTGCAGCAGCCCGTCCCCGGGCGACGGCATCTCGAAGGTGACCTTGTCGGTTTCCAGCACCAGCACGATCTGCTCTTTTTTCACCATCTCCCCGGCCACTGCCTTCCAGCACACCAGAGTGGCTTCCTCCATGGTGAGGCCCAGCTTGGGCACTGCAATCTCAATCGCCATATGCGTTTCCCTTTCTCAAGAGAACAACCTTTAGTGAATAAACAGCGGGATGACAGTGCCCGAAGCCCAAGTTCAAGGCGCGCGAATCTCGCGGCCTAAGGCGTACTGTCCGTACGCCGCAGGGCCGGCGAGATGAAGCGCAACGCAGAAGATGGGATTCTGGCGCTGTCATCATCGGTAGCAGACCGTCTTGACGGCTGCGATGACGTCAGCCGGCTTGGGCAGCACGAAGTCCTCCATGGGCGGCGAGAAGGGGATGGGCACGTCCTTGGCCCCCACCCGCAGCACCGGCGCGTCCAGATGGTCGAAGAGCTCCGCCTGGATGCGCGCGGCGAGCTCGGCGCCGAAGCCGCCGGTCACACAGGCCTCGTGCACGATCACCGCCCGGAAGGTTTTCTTCACCGAAGCGGCGACGGTTTCCATGTCGAACGGTTTCAAGCTCCGCAGATCCACCACTTCGGCCTCGATCCCTTCCTTGGCCAGTTCCTGGGCGGCATCCATGCAGAGGAAATATCCCGAACCGTAGGTTAGAAGCGAAACATCCTTACCGGGCCGCTTCACGGCCGCTCGGCCCAGGGGGATGATGAATTCGGGGTCCTCCGGCACATGGCCCTCGCGGCGGAAGAGGCGCTTGTGCTGGAAGAACATCACCGGGTCGTCGTCGCGGATCGATGCCTTCATCAATCCTTTCACGTCCGCCGGCTCGGACGGCACCACCACCTTGAGTCCGGGGGTGTGCACGAACCAGGCTTCCAGCGACTGGCTGTGCTGGGCCGCGGCGCGCAGGCCCGCGCCGTCCGGGCACCACACCACCATCGGCAGCTTGACCTGGCCGCCGAACATGTAACGGATCTTGGCGGCCTGGTTGCAAAATTCATCCATGCCGCAGGTGACGAAGTCGGAAAAATGAAAATCGACGATGGGACGCATGCCGGTCAGGGCCGAGCCCACGCCGCAGCCCGCGATGGCCGCCTCGCTGATGGGGGTGTCCAGGATGCGCCCGGGAAACTTTTCGGGGAGCCCCTTGAACTGGCCGAATATTCCGGCGTGGGCAGTCAGGTCCTCGCCCAGGATGAAAACCGTCTCGTCGCGGGCCATCTCCTCGTGGAGGGCTTCGGCCAGGGCCGCGGACGCGCTCATGATTCTGTCAGACATAACTCTCTCCTGTAGTAAATTGACTTTTGAACCTGTTCAATCCGGTCGAGAATCATCCCGAATGGCCCAGGTGTTAAGTGTTAGGTTTTAGGTGTTAGGCCGCGGATGAAGTCGTTTTAAATGGAAAAGTTTCCTTATGCTTCACACCTAACACGTGACACCTAAAAGCAGCGCCTGGCGTAAATCAGGCATTGACATACAAATCCTGTAACGCGTCCTCGGGCTTGGGATACGGGCTGTTCTGGGCGAACTCGAGGGCCGCGTCCAGTTCTGCTTTCACCTCGTCCCAAATCACTTTGGACTTTTTCTTAGTGAGGACCTGGGCCTTGACCAGATGCGCCTCGAACCGCTGGATCGGGTCGTTCTTCTCCTGCCAGGTCAGCACTTCAGCCTGGTCGCGGTATTTCTGAGGATCGCCCTCGAAGTGGCCGCGGATGCGATAGGTCTTGTTCTCGATCATGCTCGGGCCTTCGCCCTGGCGGGCTGCAGCGACCGCTTTGAGCGTCGTCTCGCGCACGGCCAGGACATCGTTGCCGTCGATGGAATAGCCCGGCATGTTGTAACCGGCGGCCCTCTGGCACAGGTCGCCCAGCGCGCAGGCATAGCCCTGCGGCGTGGTGGAGGCCCACTGATTGTTTTCCACGACGAAGATCACGGGCAGCTTCCAGATGGCGGCCATGTTCATGGCTTCGTGCACCGGGCCGCGGTTGGAGGCCCCGTCGCCGAAGAAGACCACCGCCACCTGGTCGGTCTTGCGCAGCTTGATGGAAAGCCCGGCCCCCGCGATCAGGGGCAGCCCGCCGGCCACGACCCCGTTGGCCCCGAGGATGCCGATCGAAAAATCGGCGATGTGCATGGAGCCGCCCTTGCCCTTGCAGTACCCGGTCGCCTTGCCGAACAGCTCGGCCACCATTGGTGGCCACGTAGTCGTCCGGCCGCAGGCAGGAGCAGACCCCCGTGCTCGACCCTTCCTGACCGATCGACAGATGAATGAATCCGGGAATCTGTCCGGCCGCGAAGTACTCGCCCGCCATGGTCTCGAACTGCCGAATCGTGACCATGGTGCGGTACATCGCCAAGAGCGTTTTTTTGTCCTCAGGCATATTTTCCTCCT
>JALOPB010000373.1 GCA_025454115.1 Desulfobacterales bacterium
AAAGCCCGCTGGATCCTGTCGATTCTTTACAAAACAGGGCATATCCGCGCCGATCAATACCACCAGGCCGGCAGTGGGCTTAAATGACAAAAGGCCCTTCAAAAGTCCTCCTTCATTTTTTAGTTGTTTTCTTTTTTGCTTATATTATTATTGATATTAGGTTGGACAAATAAATAATTTTAAAATTATATTTGTCAATATAGTAACATTACTTTTATAATTTTTCTAATTTAAATAATGGTAAACGGCATGGACAAAAGACACGACTTTTCATTGACGGGAGATGTCGATTTGCCCCAACCCGATGCAGCAGAATTACGGGGCCGCCAGTCGGTTCGCGCCACCTTCAAACTTTCGGCACGAGCCATCGATGCGTTGAGCATCGTGGCGATGCATCTTGGAATCAAGCAAAAATCCCTCTTCGATCACCTTATCGAAGATGTCCAGACGCTGAACGTGATTGCCAAGGAGGTTGAAGCCGAGGGATTCAAATCGTTGAGCCGTGTTCAAAAGACCTTCGTGATCAGCCGCCGGACGCTTGCGTCATTGGATGAAATATCCAGGCAATTCAGGGCGCCACGGGATGCGTTGGTCGAATATTCGATCCAGCGGTTGCTTCCGGTCCTCCAACGCGAACGCGAAAAGCACCGCCGCCGCAAGATGCTTCTGGTTGAAATCGATCGCCATTATCAACAGGGGGTGACGCTGCTGGAGCAGTCGGTGTCCGAGCTCGGCGAGGACGATCCCGTTTCAGGCCGGCTTGCCGCTGCGATGGAAGCGTATACGGCGGTGCGCGATCAGATCGCGCATTTCGTCGCAAAGGCGGACGTGATAGAAGAGTTTTAAGAAGCTATTTCTCCGGCAATAAAATAAGCCTACCTCCAGCTGGTGTCCGGCGGAGCGGGTTTTCGGCCGCAACGCGCTGCTACCATCCGTTCAACGAACCTGCGGACGGCAGCAAGCCCGCTTCATTTATATCCTGACAGCCCCGGAGGACCGATGCCCACGCAGCCGCCAGCCGTCTCTGCCTGCGCGCGGTTCCTCATAGACGGCTGGGGGGCGTGGCAGGGTCGCCCGAAAATTTGGTGGCGGTGCGTTGCGGCCGAAAACCCGCTCCGCCGATGAGTGATATGACCGTATTGAACATGTTTTTTTTTGCCGGAGTCATAATAACCTGTTCTGTCGGATTAGAGAATTTTGATCACGACCATGGTGATATCATCCGTCGGCTTGGTGCCCATGCGAAAGGTTTCAAGTGCTTGCAGGATGATTTGGGTTATTTCCCGAGCGCTGCGTCCGCTGCTGGATCGAATCAAATCCTGCAGAGCTTCTTTCCCAAACAACCGGCCGTCCGGTCCTGCAGTCTCCCAGATGCCGTCCGTCCCGATGAAGATAATCTCGCCCGGTTTTTGAGTTTTCTTTTCCCTTTCTTCGAAAACGGCGTCTGCATTCACTCCCAACGGGAAACCCTGGCCGCCCAGTTCTTCGAAGCGTCCGGAAGCAGGGTCGTAGAGCATAGCGGGGTCATGGCCTGCGCGCACCCATCGAACCTTAGCCCGTGTGCTGTCGATGGCCAGGTAGAAAAGCGTCATGAAGGCTCCGCTATCTTCGACATCGGCCGTAAATTGACGGTTCACGTCGGCGATGATTTCTGCTGGCCCCCCGGGAAGTGACGCCCGCAATCTTAACGCGGCTCGGGCCGAGGCCATCAACAGCGCGGCGTGTGCGCCATGGCCGGATACATCGCCGACCACCACGGCTGCAGATCCAAGCGGGTCCTTGGAGATTTCAAGATAATCGTAATAATCGCCGCCGGTTTCGTCGCAATAAAGGCTGAGGCCGGCAATGTCCAGGCCGGGCAGGGACGGTTCGACCTGCGGCAATAGGTTCTGCTGAACTTCGGTGGCCAGCCGCAGAGACTCGCGCATCCGCAGGTGGTCTTCCAGCTTGGGTACCATATCGTTAAATGCTTGAATCACCTGATCCCGTTCATCGCCGGTTCGCAGTTGCATTCGAATGCTGAAGTCGCCGCGGCTGAGTCGCCCGGCAGCGTCCACCAGCTCGTACATGGTCCGAGTGAAGCCGCGCGAACCAATCAGCGCGGCCAGGATGGCCAGCATGATCGCGCCAAGCGCCGTCAGCGCTGTGGTCAACAGGCCTTCCGACGTGAATGCGCGGATCGCCCCGAGCGTCTTTTCCGGCAAACGATCCGTCACCTCTCGAGGCACAATCATGAGAAAAGAAGCATTCGTGTGGACCGGCGAAAAGGCCCATATCGATGGAACGCCCTGGTAGGGCATCTCGATATAACCGGAACGGCCCGTGGCGATTTCATTGGCCAGTTGCTCTGTTTTCTCCGGGTCTTCAATTGAAAGGCGCTCGGGCGTAATGGCGCCGTCCCAGGAAGAATCCTGAGCAAGGTATTTCTTCTGAGCGATAATGAGCAGATCGTTCGCCTGAGTCTGGGGATTATGGACGGGCGTGACCAGCATAGACTGCATGCCGGCCGTGAACAGCGATGACAGCGTTTCGACCCGCAGCACCTCCGTTAGTAGGACATCCATGGCGGCCACCCCCGCCCGGGATCCATCCCGGTATCGAATGAGTTTGGATAAGGTCATAATGACTTGGCCGGTGGTGGCATCAACCATGGGCGGGCTCCAGCGCATCTCATCCGTGGCATCCGCGTACCAAGGCCGTTGGCGAGGGTCATATCCTTGGGGGTATCCCCCATGGCCGGGAAAAGACAGGTGGACTCCGCTTTCCGAGCTAACATAAACCCAGTGCAGCGCGGGACCTAATTTGGATGAGATCTCAACAAACGTATCGGTTAACAGCGAGAGGCGATCGATGTCGTCCACGACTTCGGATGGCGACACGCCCGGAGCCAGAAACACCGATGGGTGCTCGAAGCTGACGATATCCTCCACCCAGCGGCCGGCGGCAGACTTCTTCACATAGCCGGGTTGAGGCCCGGCACCCGGCGGCGTATCGGCTGGGTCGTCAAAATCCGCTGCAAAATAGACTTTTACCCGGGCCGGCGGGTCTTCGGTGAAAACAACTTCAGCCTCATTCCCAATCGCCGCCAGGGCAAGTTCGAACGATTTCCTGCCAAGTTCAACCATGGCAGCCGAGTTTTCGGCCGTGCGTTTCAAGATGGCGCTGGCCAGACGCGTGACGTTCTGCTGTACGTCCGCAGATATCTCCGCCCCCATCCGGCGCGTTCCCCGTTGGCTGACGACCGTGATGACGACCAGCGGAACCAAACTGAACGTCAGAAGGATGAAAAAAAACTTCCAGCGCAGTCTCATTCTCCCCCCCTTCGAGCCTTCGGCCGATAGTTCGTTGAAC
>JALOPB010000374.1 GCA_025454115.1 Desulfobacterales bacterium
GCGGCGTTCTACCTGGGATTCTGTTGGGTCTTTCCTTGATGGTTTACATGTACTACGTGGCCCGCACGCGCAACTACCCCACCGATCCCAAGACACCGACCCGGGACATTCTGGTAGCGGCCTGGAAGGCCCTCCCGGCCCTTTTCATGCCCGTTCTCATCATGGGCGGAATCCTGAGCGGCATGTTTACGCCTACCGAGGCGGCCGGCGTCACGGTGGTGTATGCCGTACTGGTGGGGGTCTTCGTTTACCGGAAATTGAAATGGAACAGTTTCCCAAAGGTGCTGCTGCAGGCCGGGCTCGAATCCGGAATGGTCATGCTGCTAATCGCCCTCTCGGAGCCTTTTGCCTGGATCGTCGCAGCCGATCAGATCCCGCAAATTTTGATCGACTGGATCTCGAAGCTGACCACCTCGCCTTACGCGATCCTGCTGCTCATCAACATCTTCCTGCTGCTGCTGGGCATTCCGATCGAAACCGCGCCGGGCATCGTCATTGTGACCCCGGTATTGGCGCCGATTGCCGTCACCATGGGCATCGACCCGGTGCACATCGGCATCGTCATCTGTCTCAATCTGGTGCTGGGGCTGGTCACGCCGCCGGTCGGCGCGGTCTTGTTTGCGGTCTGCGGGGTCGGCAACATCAGCATCGACCGCCTGGGCAGGGCCGTTTGGATGCCGTTTTTTGTGTCGCTGATCGTACTGGCGCTCGTCACCTACGTGCCCTGGCTCAGCACCTGGCTGCCCAAGACGCTCATGGGGTACTGACCCGGATGCTTGCTGCTGAATAATGGATTCCCGCAACACAGAACGAAGAATAGACTACTAAACCGGAAAAAAATGATGGCTGACACTCAGAAGTCCCGCGGGCCGTTGCGTTCCTCTGAAATGACCAAGGGGGTGGACCGGGCCACCCATCGTTCGCTGCTCTATTCCATGGGCTGGCGCTCGGAGCACCTGGACAAACCACTGGTGGCGGTGGTCAACTCCTTCAACGAATTGATGCCCGGCCACGTGCACTTGAACGCTCTGTGTCAGGCCATCAAGCTCGGCATCGCCGAGGCCGGCGGCACCCCGCTCGAGTTTCCGACCATTGCCGTCTGCGACGGGCTGGCGACCGGGCACAGGGGCATGAAGATGCCCATGCCCAGCCGGGAGCTGATCGCCGATTCGATCGAGATCATGATCACCGCGCACGCATTTGACGCCATGGTGCTATTGACCAACTGCGACAAGGTCACGCCGGGCATGCTGATGGCTGCAGCGCGGCTGAATATCCCGGCGCTGCTGATATCCGGCGGACCCATGGACACGGGCTGTTTTCACGGCAAGCGCGTCTGCTACAATGACCTGATGGAAGCCGAGGGCCTGGTGGAGCGCGGGAAGATGGATGCCAAGGAACTGGCTGCCTTCGAGGAGGTGGCCGTCTGGGGCCCCGGCGCCTGCGCCATGATGGGAACCGCCAACACCATGAACATCCTGACTGAGGCGCTGGGCATGACGGTCCCCGACGGGGCACTCACCCCAGCCACCTCGGGGGCGCGCATGGCACTCGCCCGGCGGGCCGGGCGGCTGATCATGCAGCTGCACGCCCAAAACATCCTGCCGCGGGACATCCTCACCCCGGCCGCTTTCCGCAACGCGCTGGCAGTCGACATGGCAGTCGGCGGCTCCACCAACACCTGCCTGCACCTGCCGGCCATTGCCGCCGAAGCGGGCCTGAAGCTCGATCTGGCTGAATTCGCCCAGGCGGCGGCCAGAACCCCGCACCTGGTCCTGCTCAAACCGGCCGGCCGGCATTTTCCGCTGGACTTCTTCAATGCCGGCGGCGTGCCCGCGCTCATGAAGGAGCTCCTGGACGGTGGTCTTTTCCATGGGGAGTGCATGACCGTCACCGCAAATCCGATGACCGAAAACCTGGCCGGCCGCCGCATTCTCGATGAGGATGTCATCCGTCCGCTCAAAACCCCCCTAAGCCCGACGGGGGGATTGGCGGTGCTCACCGGAAGCCTCGCCCCGGAAGGTGCCGTGGTCAAGAAGGCGGCCGTTGCCCCCGAGATGCTCCGACACAGCGGCCCGGCGCGGGTCTTCGAGCAGGAGGAGCCGGCCTTGGCGGCGATCTTCGGCGGGCAGATCAAGCCCGGGGACGTGGTGGTCATCCGCTACGAAGGCCCCAAGGGCGGGCCCGGCATGCGCGAGCAGCTGCTGCCGACATCGGCTATCATCGGCATGGGCCTGGGGAAATCCGTGGCCCTGGTGACCGACGGCCGCTTCTCCGGCGCCACCCAAGGCGCCTGCGTCGGCCATATCACCCCCGAAGCCTTCTTGGGCGGACCCATCGCACTGGTCGAAGAAGGGGATCGCATCACCATCGACATCCCGGCCGGCCGTCTGGAGCTGGAGGTGCCACCCGACGTTCTGAAAAATCGCCGTGCAAACTGGCACCCTCCCGCCCACGTCGAGCTGCCGAAAGGCACCCTGTTGGATCGCTACCGCCGGCTGGTGGGGCCCGCCAGCCGTGGCTGCACGCTGAAATAAAAAGGGTTCAAGCAGTCCAGGAATCAAGGGTTCGAGGGGGGGGGAAGATCCCTTCTACCATCATTTGACCCCTGGAACCCTTGACCCCTCTTTTTCCAGCCCTCCCTTACCTTGACATCCTTCGCCCTTTGGCTTAGATAGTCGAGTCTCTCGCCATCCGATTTCAAACGTTTCGATGGCAGCCTGCCGCTTCCGCCGGCTGACGCATTTATGAAAAAGACCAAAATCAGCGCCATTCGCAATATCGGCATCATCGCCCATATCGACGCCGGCAAGACCACGGTGACCGAACGGATCCTTTTTTACACCGGCCGGTCCCACAAGCTGGGCGAGGTCCACGACGGCGAAGCGGTGATGGACTGGATGCCCGACGAGCAGGAGCGCGGCATCACCATCACGTCGGCGGTGACCACCTGTCCCTACAAGGACCATGAGATCCATCTGATCGACACCCCCGGCCACGTCGACTTCACCATCGAAGTCGAGCGCTCCCTGAGAGTGCTGGACGGTGCCGTGGGCGTATTCAGTGCCGTGGAGGGCGTTGAGCCCCAGTCCGAAACGGTCTGGCGCCAGGCTGACAAATATCATGTGCCCAAGATCGCCTTCCTGAATAAAATGGATCGCATCGGAGCCGATTTTTTCGGCACCGTGGAGATGATGAAAACCAAACTGGGCGCGAACCCGCTGGTCTTGCAGCTGCCGGTCGGCATGGGCGAGGATTTCCAGGGGGTGATCGACCTCGTGCGCATGCAGCAGATCCGTTGGGACGAATCCTCGCTGGGCATTCTCTTCACGAGCGG
>JALOPB010000375.1 GCA_025454115.1 Desulfobacterales bacterium
TTCTCGGTCCGGTCGGCTTTCTCCAGGCGCCGGAGCGCCGCCACGGTTTCCGCGTAGACTTCTTCGATCTCACGGCTCTCGGCGTCACCGGCCACGGCCCGGCGGGCTTCGGCGACGGCGGCTGCTTGTTGGATCTCCGCCGCGTAGTCCCGCTGGAGAGACCCGTCGCGAGGGAATGTGGACAGTGCCCAGATGATCACCGACCCGAGCAGGATGACTTTGCCCATCTTGCGCAGAAAGATCTTGCTGCGGTCCCACATATGGATCAGGAGGCTCCTGGCCATGGGCATGCGGTAGGGGGGCAGCTCCATGACGAAGGGGGCATCCGCGCCTTTGAGCAGGGTGGAGCGGAACAGCCGCCCGGTGATGATCGACAAGGCGATCCCCAGCAGGTAAAGGGCGAAGATCACCGTGCCGGCGTGCGCGCCGAAAAAGGCGCCGGCCAGCACGACGTAGACCGGCAGCTTGGCCGAGCAGGACATGAACGGGGTGATCAGGATGGTGAGGATGCGGTCCTTCTCGCTTTCCAGGGTGCGCGCGGCCATGATGGCCGGCACATTGCAGCCGAACCCCATGAGCATGGGAATGAAGGACTTGCCGTGCAGCCCGATTAAATGCATGATCCGGTCCATCAGGAAGGCCGAGCGCGCCATGTAGCCGGTGTCCTCGAAGACGGCGATGCACAGGAAGAGGATCAGAATGTTGGGCAGAAAAACGATCACGCTGCCGACGCCGGCGATGATTCCGTCCAGGATCAGGCCGCGCAGCTCGCCCTGCGGCAGAAAGCCGCCGACCGCCTCGGTGAGCAGCTTGACGCCGGCTTCGATCCACTGGACGGGGTACTCGCCCAAGGTGAACGTGAGCTGGAACATGGCCCAGATGAAGAAAACGAAAATCGGGAAACCGAAGAAGCGGTGGGTGAGCACCAGGTCGATCGAGCGCGAGAGGTCCACGCGCTGGCGGGTGCCGGAGGCCTGCACCTCGCGCACGATGCCGGCGATGAACCCGTAGCGCTCATCGGTCATGACGATCTGCGGGTCCTCGTCGTAGCGGGCGGCGAGGTGCCGGCGTTCGGTTTGCGCGGCCTCCAGAATCGCGGCTCCGGCCGCGGGAGCGGCGGCGGCCAGGCGTTCCTTGACGATCTGATCGTCCTCGATCAGTTTGATGGCCGTCCAGCGCAGGGGGTAGGGCAGGTTGCCGTCGGTCCGGGTCAGCATGAAATCGCGCAGGCGGCCGACGGCCTCCTCGATGTCATGCGTATACTTCACCCGCCGGCTGCGCGGCAGCGGAGCGGTGGACTCGGCCAGGTCGATCGCCGCCCGCAGCAGATCGTCCATGCCTTCATTGCGGTTGCCGACCGTAAACATCACCGGGACATCCAGCAGCTCGGACATTTTACGGGCGTCGATCTTCGTGCCGCGCGCCTGGGCCAGGTCCGCCATATTGAGGGCGAACAAGACCTTGCAGTCCAGCTCCCGGATCTGAGTGGCCAGATAGAGGCTGCGTTCCAGGTTCGAGGCATCGATGATATCGATGACGACGTCGGGGGTTTCGTCCAGAAGAAAATTGCGGGCGATCACCTCTTCGATGGAAAAGGGGGTCAGGCTGTAAGTGCCCGGCAGATCCACCACCGTGAGGTCGTAGCCGAAGCGGTTGATGCGGCCTTCTTTTTTTTCGACGGTGACCCCCGGCCAGTTGCCGACTTTCTGGCGGGTGCCGGTCAGGTTGTTGAAGATGGTGGTCTTGCCAGAGTTGGGATTGCCGGCCAGGGCAATGGTGAGATGTTTAGGGATCACGGGGAGTTCCGGCGCGGAAGGCAGTTTTCCATCGGCGTTCAGGCCACATTGACGACATCGATTTGAGAGGCTTCTTCCACGCGCAGGGAGATGTGATAACCTTTGACGATCAACTCCACGGGGTCCCTCAAGGGGGCGTATTTTTCGACGTAAACCTCGGCTCCTTTGACAAGCCCCATCTCCAGGATCCGCCGACGTAAAAGACCCGAGCCGCCGACGCGCGCAATCGTGGCGGCTTGACCTTGCTTAAGCTCACTGAGCCGCATAGTGCCTCATTTCCAAGTCAGGGAGCGCTCTGGATGTGTAGAATCATGTTTTGCAGTTTTGCAGAGAATACGGGGGGTACCGTCTGACGGCCGGTCTGTTTGCACAGGGCAATGGTTCGTTTGAGCGATTGCAGGCATCCGAAACAGGCGAGGCACCGGGAGACATGAGCTTCGATTTCGCGGCGCCCGATCTCGTCCATCTCTCCGTCGATGTACTCCGATAGCTGGTCGAAAAGCTCCAGGCAATGCGAGTGGTCTTGGCGGTCACACATCACGGCCGAAATATCCTTTCAGTTTATCTCTCAGGAACAGCCGCGCCCGGTGCAGGCGCACCTTGACGTTGGCAGGTGACAGGTTCAAAATCTGAGCGGTGTCCTCGGTGCTGAACTCTTCGATGTCGCGCAGGATCACCACGATTCGGTATTTTTCCGGAAGCGACCAGATGGCCTGGTGCAGGATCCCCAGCAGTTCCTCGTTGAGCAGCTGCTCCAGAGGCATCCGCGCCCATTCCGGGGTCTCCTCGGGAGCGGTTACCTCCTCGCGCTCGATTAATTCTTCCAGCGGCAGTTCCGGCTCACGCGCAAACTTGGAGCGCCGGCGCTTCTTAAGCGCGGTGTTGGCGGCCACCCGGTAGAGCCAGTTCTTGAACTTGGTTTCGTAGCGGAAATCCTTGAGATAGCGGTAGACGTTTAGAAAGGTGTCCTGGACCAAGTCCTCCGCATCGGATTCGTCCCGGCACATGCGCCGGCCGAAGGTGTAAAGCTTCTGCTCATAGCGCTGGACCAATTCCGGGAATCGCTGCGTGTCTCCGGCGTTGATCGCCTGGACCAAGTCGGTGTCGTCATCGCGGACGCTTTTGCGATTCGGATCCGGTTCCACCGTCATTTTTTCTTGTCACCTGACAAGCGTCGCGCATTCAGGTGCCGATTCCCAGTTTCGGCAGCAAGTAGGTCTGGAGAAACACCCAAACGGCGACCACGACCAGAAGGATGAAAAGCTCGTTCATTCCAATCTCCCCTGCGGGTTATAGTGAAGTCAGACGAGGATGTCCACTTTTTTTCTGGCTGTCGGCCGCATCGCGCCGTCGTGACGGATCTGGCCCGGAAAGACACGCTTATTACTCCGGCAAGTAAACAGGTTCAACTTAAGCTGAGGTTCGGCGGGGCGGGTTTTCGGCCGCAGCGCGCCGCAACCAAATTTTCAATAGATCCTGCCACGCCCCCAAGCCGTCTAGAGGAACCGCGCACAGGCAGAGACGATTGGCGGCTGCGTG
>JALOPB010000376.1 GCA_025454115.1 Desulfobacterales bacterium
GCTCGACGCCCGAAACAGAAACATGCCGCTGTTCCAGGTGTAGCCGCCCTCACCGAGAAGTCTTTCGGCCTCCGCCCGGCCGGGTTTTTCAACGAACCGGTCGACTCGAAACACGCCCGGGCCCGCCGCGGCCCCCTGTCGGATATAGCCGTAGCCGGTTTCCGGCCGGGTCGGGGTGACCCCGAAGGTCACGAGCGCGCCGTTCCCGGCGGCGGCGGCGGCCGACCCCACGGCGGCGGCCAGGGCCGCGTCCGGGGCGATGACGTGGTCGGAGGGCAGCACGAGCAGCAGCGGGTCCTCGCCGTCTTCCCGGGCGGCCATCGCCGCGAGGGCAATGGCCGGCGCGGTGTTGCGGGCCTGCGGCTCGAGCAGGATATCGGCCGCAACCCCAAGCTCCTGCAGAATGCCTGCCGCGAAGAAACGGTGGTTTTCGTTGCAGACCACGATCGGCTTACCCGCACCGGGCAGGCCGGCCGCGCGCTGGACCGTGCGGCCGAACAGTGTACCCTCGTCCAGTTCGATGAACTGTTTGGGGTGGTACGTTCGCGAAAGAGGCCACAGCCGGGTGCCGCTGCCGCCGCACAGGATAACCGGACGAATCGCTGAGTTGATCAACGTGGGACGCCTCCTTGAGAATGCTGCTCTGTTTTCATGAAAGATGCCGTTTAACCTATATAGGTAGTATACTCCAAGTCGGGAGAATTTGGTATGCCTTGACGGCCGGTCGTTTGCCGCGACGAGGGGCTTGGATTTTCACTCTTTCTTGCGGTATAATCTCATTTAAATCCAATTTGAGGACGACGCGCATGTACAACGAATTCTACGGATTCTCCCGGGACCCGTTTCTGATCGTCCCGGATCCCAACTATCTTTACATGAGCCCCAAGCACGAGGAGGCCCTGGCCCGGCTGGTTTACGGCATCAAGGAGCGTCGCGCCGTCATGCTGCTGACCGGCGAGGTGGGCGCGGGCAAGACGACGCTGATCCGCTACCTCGTCGGCCACCTGCCCGCCTCCGTCCAGGCGGCTACGATCGCCAACTCCAACCTCTTCGCGGAGGCCCTGCTGCGGATGATCCTGGCGGAGTTCGGCCGGCCCGCGCCGCCCGACACCGACAAGTCGGCCCTCATCCGCGGGCTTCAGGCCTATCTCGAAGGCCTGGCCGCTCAGAACCGGCGCGGACTGCTGATCATCGACGAGGCCCAGAACCTGCCGCTCGACGCGCTGGAGGAGATCCGCATGCTCAGCAACTTCCAGGTCAAGACCCACAGCCTGGTGCAGATCCTGCTGGTGGGCCAGCCCGAGCTGCGCACCCGCATGAAGGACCCGCGCTGCCTGCAGATCGCCCAGCGCGTCGCGCTCAACTACCACATCACGGCCCTGAATCCGGAGGAAACCCGCGCCTACATCACCTACCGGCTCAAACGCAGCGGCGGCCGGCCCGAGCTGTTCACGCCGGATGCGATGGATATGGTGTTCCGCCTCTCCCGCGGCATCCCGCGCTCGATCAACCTGACCTGCGACAGCGCGCTCATCTACGGGTTTGCGGAGGAGGTGCGTGTCATCGACCGCGAGGTGGTCTCCAAGGCCGCCAAGCAGCTGGACCTGCTCGGCCTGGTGAGCGCCGAAGGCTGCGAGAACCCCGCGCCGGCGCCGCCTCCGGCCGCTGCGAGCGGCGCAGACACCCGCGCCGTGGTGGAGGGCATCGTGGGGCTCGAAAGCAGCCTCGGCTCGTTCATGCAGGACCTGAAGCAGGAGATCCGCAAATTCGGCGATCAGGCCGACGCCGTGACCGGCAGCGCAACGAGTCTGACTGAAGTCCTCGAAAAGCGCCTGGTCCAGGACCGCGAAACCTTCGACCGCCTCCACACCGACAGCGCCAAACTCAAGCTGCTGCTCAAACTCCTCGAAGATACCGAGAGGGACGTACATTAATATATAAGTTATTCGCCTGCGGCTGCACGCCGCGTATACCGAATGCCGAGAAAATCCCGCATCGACGCCCCCGGAGCTCTTCACCATGTCATCGCACGGGGCATCAACCGTCAGGCGATCTTTGGCGACGATACCGACCGGGACCGGTTTCTGGATCGCCTGGGAGAAATCCTCGTCCAAACCCAGACTGCCTGCTATGCCTGGGCGCTGCTTCCGAACCACTTCCACCTGCTGCTCCGAACCGGCGCCACCCCTATTTCGCTGATCATGCGACGGCTTTTGACCGGCCATGCGGTTTATTTCAATCTGCGGCATCAACGCAGCGGGCACCTGTTCCAGAACCGGTACAAATCCATTCTTTGCCAGGCCGATGCCTATCTGATGGAGCTGGTGCGCTACATCCATTTGAATCCCCTGCGTGCCGGCCTGGTCCCGAACTGCAGAGAGCTCGCGACGTTCCGCTTCTGCGGACACGCCGTTCTGATGGGGCATCAGGACATGGCATGGCAGGACCGCGATCAGGTGCTGCGGCTGTTTGCTGAAACGGAAGCGAGAGCGCGTCGGCGCTATCGGGAGTTTATTCAAAAAGGCGCCGATCAAGGGCACCGGGCCGACCTGGTCGGCGGCCGCCTGATTCGGCGAACACGCGGCTGGGAGGAAGTGCCATCACGGCGCAACCCAGGGGCCATCCAAAAAGGCGACGAACGTATCCTGGGCGACAGCGGGTTCATGGCGCAAGCCCTGGCGGCGGCAAACGAAAGCCGCGAGAGGCGGATGCGTCTGATGGCTCGGGACTATGATCTGCCGCGCCTGGCCGAACGCATCGCCGGGGTTCTGGGAATAGCGGCGCAGGACATCATGGGAAAAAGCCGGGCGCGCGCCATCGCCCGTGCCAGAGATCTGCTTTGCTATTGGGCGAGCGCGGAGCTTGGCGTCAGCCAGGTGCACCTGGCCAGCATCCTGGACCTCACTCAGCCGGCCGTTAGCCTCGCGGCCCGGCGCGGAAAGCGGCTGGCAGATGGGCGGAAGCTGCGGCTCGAAGAATAACTTATATATTAATGTACGTCCCTAGTTCATTTCTAAAGTTGATTTTAATCCTGCCGATAACAGGTATGAGCGTCGACTACTTCTGTTTCGGGAGGTTCCCATGGATTTCTGGCATGGACTGGTGATCGGCCTGGTGATCGGGACGAACACGGGCGTCGTCATGGCCGGCCTGCTCAAGGGCTGCAAACGCGAGTTCGGGCAGGCGGCCGACTCGCTGGACTGGCTGCACATGGACCAGGCGGTCATGGAAGAGGCGGTGGTGCCAGCCACTGCAACGCCGCGGCCGGTGGCGACGGCCTCGCCCCACCCGCTGACGCATTCGTCTTAGAACCTGAAAGAACGCCGCTTTTA
>JALOPB010000377.1 GCA_025454115.1 Desulfobacterales bacterium
AGCAAGGGGCCGAACGAACGCTATCGGTTGTACCGGACAGCGGCCGCCCCGGGCCCCATCGCACCGGAACCGTAGTGGATTATTACTCCGGCAATAAAACATGTTCAATGCGGCCATCTCACTCATCGGCGGGGCGGGTTTTGGGCCGCAGCGCGCCGCAACCAATTTTTCAGGCGATCCTGCCGCGCCCCCCAGCCGTCTAGAGGAACCGCGCACAGGCAGAGACGGCTGGCGGCTGCGTGGGCATCGGCCCTCCGGGGCTGCACGGATATATATGGAGCGGGCTTGCTGCCGGTCGCTGGTTCATTGAACGGATGGTGGCGGCGCGCTGCGGCCCAAAACCCGCCCCGCCGAACCTCGGCTCAAGTTGAACCTGTTTACTTGCCGGAGTAATAAGAGGAAAATTCACGATGGACGCAGACACCGCCCCGAATCAACGCCCCCGTCGACGCCGCGCCGTGTTCAAAGCCGCCGTCCTGGTAGCCTTTATAGCCGCTGCGGTCGCTCTGGTGCGTTTTTCCGGCTGCGGTCGCTCTGGTGCGTTTTTCCGCGCTGAAGGACTATCTCACCGCCGAAGGCCTCGGGCAGTTCTTGGCCGACGCCGGGCTGTGGGCACCCCTGGTCTACATCGCCGTCTATGCGGTCGGGGTTTGTCTGTTCGTGCCAGGTTCGATTCTGACCGGAATCGGAGCGGTCATCTTCGGCGCCTACTGGGGTTTCGTGTATGTCTGGATCGGTGCCATGATCGGCGCCAGCATCGCCTTCCTGATCGGCCGCACCCTGGGCCGAGAATTCGCTGCATCGCTGGTCGGCGACCGCCTGCGCAAATATGACGATGTCATCGAGCGCAAGGGCTTCGCCACCGTGCTTTACTTGCGGCTGGTTTATTTCCCCTTCACTCCCCTGAACTTCGGCATGGGACTGACCCGGGTGAATTTTTGGGACTATTTTTTCGGCACGGGCCTGGGCATCCTGGTAGGTACATTCATCTTTACGTTTTTTATCGGCAGCCTCAAGGAAATCTGGGCCTCCGGTAATTGGGCGGAACTGGTTTCTTTTAAGGTATTCTTTTCGGTGGGGCTTTTCGTTGTCTCTTTCTTCATTCCCAAATTCGTCAACAAGCTGCACCCGCGGGAAAACCGTACCTGATCCGCCTCAGCCCGGAGCACCGGTTCGGGCAGCCGCACCTCAGCGACCCGCTCGAACCGGTTAGCGTTTGAAAAATTCCCGCTTTTCTGGCAAGAAAAGAATCATCGTCGTCTCCTTACCCCATCAACAGGGAGTACTCTCATGCCGTCGTTTTCTGAACTTAACCAATTAGGACAATCCGTTTGGTTCGACTTCATCCGTCGCTCCTTGATCACCTCCGGTGAGCTGAGGGCGTTGGTCGCTCAGGGCGTTCGGGGAGTGACCTCCAACCCGGCCATCTTTGAGAAGGCCATTGCCGGCTCAGCGGACTACGATGGAGCGATCCGGGCGTCGGCCAAAGCCGGCCTATCGGTTAACGCGATCTATGAAACCCTGGCCATCAAGGACATCCAACTGGCCGCCGATGAGCTGGCTCCGGTGTACCGTTCGACGGCCGGCCGCGACGGCTACGTCAGTCTCGAGGTCAGCCCCTTCCTGGCGAACGACACGGATGAAACGGCCGTCGAGGCCCAACGTCTTTTCCAGGCCGTCGGCCGGCCGAATCTCATGATCAAGATCCCGGCCACCCCCGCAGGCCTGCCGGCGATCACCGCCTCCATTGCCGCCGGTGTCAACGTCAACGTCACCTTGATCTTCGGTCTCGAAAACTACAAGTCGGTCGCCGACGCATATATCGCCGGCCTGGAACAACTGGCCTTGCAGGGTCCGTCCGTTCGCGGCGGCCACCCGGTGCAGAAGGTGGCCTCGGTGGCCTCCTTTTTCGTGAGCCGCGTGGATACCGCAGTGGACAAGGAGTTGGAAAAAAAGGGCGCCGGGGATCTCTTGGGAAAAATCGGGATCGCCAACTGCAAGATCGCCTATGACGAATACCGGCGGATTTTCAGCACCCCACGCTGGAGTGGGCTGTCCGCCCGGGGCGCCCGCACGCAGCGGGTATTGTGGGCCAGCACCAGCACCAAGAATCCGGCCTATCCCGATACGCTTTACGTGGATCAGCTGATCGGCCCGGAGACGGTCAACACGCTTCCGCCTGAGACGGTCAAAGCCTTTATCGATCATGGCACCGCTGCCGAGACCCTCACGCAGGATCTGGAGGGTGCCCGCCGGCAGATCCGACGCCTGGCCGAGCTCGGCATTGACTTCGAAGCCGTCACCCGTCGGCTCCAGGAAGAAGGGGTGGCTGCGTTCGCCAAACCGTTCCGGGCGCTGCTGGACAGCATCGCCGCCAAACTCAAACAGCTGGCTTGAGCAAGGATATGGCGCCATGACGACTCAGGATGAACTCAAACAGAAGGCTGCGATCATCGCCGTCGATTTTGTCGAGTCGGGCATGGTGGTGGGGCTCGGTACCGGCAGCACGACCCAGTTCGCGCTGGAGCGTCTGGGCGAACGGATCCGCAGCGGCGGGCTGTGCGACATCATCGGCATTCCCAGTTCGCTGCGCACCGAAAATGCCGCGCGAGAGCTCGGCATTCCGCTGACCGATTTCGAAACGCACCCGCTGATCGACATCACCATCGATGGCGCCGACGAGGTCGACCCCGATCTCAACCTGATCAAGGGGGGCGGCGGCGCCCTCTTGCGGGAAAAGGTCCTGGCCCAGGCGACCCGACGCAATATCATCATCGTGGACGATAGCAAGCTCGCCCCCCGGCTCGGCACGAAATGGGCCCTGCCGGTCGAGGTGGTCCCTTTTGCACGACCGGCCGAGGAACGGTTTATGGCATCCCTGGGAGCCGCCGTCACGCTGCGGTCGAAAGACGGACGTCCGGTGACGACCGACCAGGGAAACCTCCTGCTGGACGCCGCATTCGGCCCGATGGAAAACCCGGCCGCCATCGCCGAGGAACTGAACCGGCGGGCCGGCATCGTCGAACACGGACTTTTCATGGGTCTGGCCCACGACGTCATCGTCGCCGGAAAAGAGGGAATACGACATTTAAGGAGAGGGCGATCATGAAAAAATCGGAATTCATACGCAAGGCCACCATCAGCCAAAAGGAGTATCGCTTCTACGACATCGGTGTGTTGGAAAAAAAAGGCATGGCCAAGATCAGCCGGCTGCCGTTCACCATCCGCATCCTGGTGGAAAACCTCCTGCGCAAAATGGACGGAAGAGTGGTCACGGAAAGCGACGTGCTCAACATCGCCCGCTGGAAACGGAGCTACGCCGCGCCTCAGGAAATCCCCTACCACCCGGCGCGCGTCCTGATGCAGGACTTCACCGGCGTGCCGGCGGTCGTGGACTTGGCGGCCATGCGCGACGCGGTGGTGGAGTTGGGCGGCGACCCGACCCAAATCAACCCGCTGGTTCCCGTGGATCTGATCGTGGATCATTCGATCCAGGTGGATGCCTGGGGCACGACGGATGCCCTGACCGAAAACGTGGCCCGCGAATACGAACGCAACGGCGAGCGCTACGCCTTGCTCAAATGGGCACAGGCCAGCTTCAACAACTTCCAGGTCGTCCCCCCCAACTCCGGCATCTGCCATCAAGTGAACCTCGAATACATCGGCCGCGTCATTACCACGCAGAAATCAGAGGGACGGATGCTGGCCTTCCCCGACACCGTGGTGGGGCTCGATTCGCATACCACCATGATCAACGGAATCGGCGTCATGGGC
>JALOPB010000378.1 GCA_025454115.1 Desulfobacterales bacterium
CGGCCGATCGGATGGCAGATGGTAGTGGGGATTGCGGTAGAAGGCCGAGTCTGTGATCATCACGGCCTGGAAGCCCGCGTCCCAGAAGGAGGCGTGGTCGCTCAGACGCACGGCCGGCAGAATCCAGCCGTTGAAGGGCACGGTTAGTTTGATGACCGGCAGGTCCGGGTTCTTTTTGAGATGGCCTCTCAGCCTGGCTTCGGTTGCGTGAATGTCAACCATATTCTTAGCTCCCGGAGCCGGTGTGGTGTTCCCAGCATGCACGCTGTCGCCCGCGATGCCCAACGGGGCCAAGCAGCAGAGCACCAGAGCCAGCCCAGCCATCATATAGAGGTTGAGCCCTGTCATTCGACCGCCACCAGCGCGGCGATTTCATCTACCTTGAACCGCACGCCGAGAAATTGCTCGCACACATAAACGTTGGCGCGGATGTGGTCGGTGATGCGGGCGGTCTTGATGGTTCCGCCGACGATCGCCAGAAGCGGAATGAGGTTGTCCGCCAGATGCACATCCACGGCCGCTGCGGTGCGCAGGGTTTCCATCAGGTTGCGGGCGGCGTTACGGCCGACCTCTTCGGCAGGCCGGCCTTTCGCCCCCAGTGCATCCGCACCGATCAGCGACCGGCCATCCGCGTCCACCGTCCATAGCGCAATCACGGTCCCCGGCGATGCGCTTCGGCAGTACTCCGCACGGATATCGACGGCCGGCCCGGAGCCCAGCACAGCGACGGCCGATTCGGCTTGGCGTTCGGCCACCCGGGCCCTGGCCAGAAACTCGGAAGCTGCCGAAATCCCTTTGATCGCCGCCGGCTTCAACCGCTCGCTTAATTCCAGCCTCGGCAGATTGCGGCGAAATTCAGTTCGCCAGGAGTCGCCGTCCGTGGTCGCAATCGCCGGCGATTCCGGCCGGATCTTCAACGCCAGCGACCCCTGGCCCTTAGGATAAAAACCACGCCGCACGGCCAACACCTCGATTGCGCAAAACCGCCGAAAGACCGGCAGGATCAGGTGCGTGAAATAATCTACCGGGATGCTCCAGCGCGTATCCGTGCCGCCGGTGATCCGCAAGATCGTATCACCCCTGGCGAACACGCAGGGCAGCAGCAGCGCCTGCATCATGAGCGTGACGGACCCCGCCGTACCGATGTCGAAGGAATACGCCCCCGGCCTCAGCGGTCCCGGTACGAACTCGACCTCTCCGGCGCCGACGGCCGCGCCCCTGGCCCAGGCGCCGCTCATGCGAGCCAGCGCTTTGATGGCGCTCAGATGCTGCGGCTTGAGACCGGGGGCCGGACGGTTCCGCCTGATCCGCTCCGCCCGGAACGGCCGCCCGGTCAGCATGGAGAGCGCCAGCGCGGTGCGCAGAATCTGCCCGCCGCCTTCCAGCAACGAGCCGTCGATGTGGGCCATTTCGGACAAGAATCCCGCCTGAACACCGGTTTAAAGCACAAGATCATTGGCCTTAGGTTCTCAACTCCGCTCAGGGGCCCGTTGCTTTCTGAGAAAACCTTCCGGTAACGGCGTTGATAAAACAGCTGATGTAAACAGTCGCGCCGTCCTCATCATTGTCAGTGCATTCGACCACCTGGCCGTTCACCGTGATGCAGGTCTGATTGGCGAAATCGCTTTCGCTGTCCGATACGGAAATTGCGGTCGCCGCAAACCAGTAGGTGCCGCCGTCGCCCAAACCGGCCACCCGGTAGCTGGGATGGGCCGGGTTGTCGAGGTCCTGGACACGGACCTCGTCAATCTTTTGGTAAGGCAAATCCCCGCTGCGCTGGTAAATCCCGTATGCGGTTACGGACGGGTCCGGACTGGCGTCCCAGACAAAGAGGAAATCAGCGGCATCCGTGACCGGCGCCAGGGCCGCCCCGCACAGAGCGCCAATGAGTATTAAACAAAACCGCGGCTTCATGTGCAAACTCGCAATCAGACCGCACTATATCAGTACGTCAACACCGTATTGACGAAAGCGCTTATCTGCCGTCACAACGGGGGCGTTTTGCAGGAGAGCGGTGGCGATGATAAACCGGTCACAAGGATCTCCGTGAATCGGCGGGAGTTCAGACGCCCTCAAACATATTTCACTAGTCAAATCGATCGCAGCAATTTCGTGATGTTCCATGATTCCGGCCATCCACTGGGAAGGCGGCACCGGCAACTTCAGTTTGCCGGCTCGGTATTTGATGCCGACTTCAAAGGAAGTTATGGCCGAGATAGTGACGACCGGCGTTTCATCGATCAGGCGCAGCGTTTCCCCTGAAATCCGAGTGCGATCGTGAGCCAGCCATAAAAGGGCGCAGGTGTCCAGAAGAATCATTCAATTTCCCCCCACTCCTCTCTGACAAGCTCCTCCGTCGGATCGTAACGGATTTTGATTCTGCTCAATACCGGATGATAAACCATTCGCTTGGGAGGGCTGTGAGGCACAATTTTCGCGACCGGCTTGCCGTTTCGGCAGATAATGAAGGTCTCGCCCTTTCGCTCAACTTCCATCAAAACAGCGGACAGCTTCGTCTTGGCTTCGTGCACATTCAAGGTTTGCATAAGCGGGCCTCATTGTCCTTAGTCAACTTAGTTTAGTCTCGAAGCAAATGCCTGTCAAGGTTTTACGCCACGAGGCCTGAAGCCTTCAGATGCAGTGTTCACGCTGGCCTACGTTCAACAGCCGACAGCAGGACTAAGTATTCAAATTGAAAAATGAGGACGCGCTTTTGTTCAATATCCATTCGAGATCAAAATCGGACAGACCGGCTTGAAGCAAACACTTAAGCTCTCGGTCCCATGCATATGGAATATTAGGAAAATCCGATCCGTACATGACCCGATCCAGACGGTATCTCTTCAGGTCGACGACTTCCGGAAGCGGAAAATAATCGGCCAGCACCATGGTCGTATCCAGCCAGAGGGTGTCGTATTTTTCAATCAGCTTCCGGTACGCGCCGGTTTCGTCGAATCCCAGGTGCGGCACGCACACCCGGAGTCCGGGATAATCCCTTAAAACCCGCTCCAGTTTATCTGCGCTGCAGATTCGGTCGAGATCGCAGCGGTAGGCCTCGCTCTTGGGTTGCCGGCCGACATGCATCACGATAGGTTTGTGGTTGGACCGGCAGCAGTCATAAAGCGTCTCCATTTCGGCGGCGTTCATGTCGAAGCACTGCACGTGCGCGTGCAGCTTCAACCCCGACAGACCCGAATCGAACGCTTCCTGGAGGACACGCGCGGCGCCGTCTTCGCTCGGAAAGACAGTGGCCATGCCGCTGACCTTCCCCGGAAATTCCCGGCATTTCTCGGCCAGGTAGCGGTTCAACGTCTCCGCCA
>JALOPB010000379.1 GCA_025454115.1 Desulfobacterales bacterium
CGGAATGATCCGGAACCATTACGTCGGGCGCACCTTCATCCAGCCGACCCAAAGCATGCGGGATTTCGGGGTGCGGGTGAAGCTCAACCCTGTCAAAGAACTGCTGAAAGGCAAGGAGATCATCATCATCGACGACTCCATCATCCGTGGCACCACCGTGAAGACCCGCGTCAAGGCATTGCGAAACCTCGGCGTAAAGCGGGTGCACATGCGCATTTCGGGCCCGCCTCATAGGTATCCCTGCCACTACGGCATCGATTTTTCGACCCGCGGCGAGCTGATCGCTGCCGGCAAAACCGAGGAGGAACTCTGCCGGGTTCTTGACCTCGACATGGACGCCACCGGAGTTTCCGATGCAGAGAACCGATTCTGCAAAGCCTGCTTTGACGGATGTTATCCAGTTCGGTTCGATGACGAGATATCCAAGGGATGTCTCGAGGGCCCTTGAATCCCGTCAACTTGCCCTTTATCCCCCTACGATGTAGAATGTTTCCCAGATACGCTATCCGGCGATCCTCAACGGGAGGCGATGTATGATCGAGTCCAAATATCTCAAGGACAATATTGAGAACATTCAGAAGCTCATGGCGATTCCCGCTCTGCGCAACTTTGAAACCAAAAGCCTCGGTAAACTCCTGAAGCTGAGCAAGATCCGTGAATACGAAAATGGCGAGACGATCATCCGGGAGGGCGACCAGGACACCTGGCTTTATTTTCTGCTGACGGGGAAAATTCGGATCTCTAAG
This sequence comes from Desulfobacterales bacterium, assembly GCA_025454115.1. Classification (GTDB taxonomy): domain Bacteria; phylum Desulfobacterota; class Desulfobacteria; order Desulfobacterales; family SpSt-501; genus SpSt-501. Next base: position 747 of record JALOPB010000379.1, read on the forward strand.
GAAAACCTCGAGATCGGCGTTATCGACACGAAGGGCGAGATCTTCGGAGAGATGCGCATCGTCGATACCATGCACCGTTCGGCCACGGTCTCGGCCGTCGGGAAAACCATGTGCCTGGCCGTGGATTCGTCTGCCAAGAACCGGTTTTCCACCCAGACGCCGGAGGAGGAAAAGCTGGATTTCCTCCTGCTGTTGTACCGTATTTTCGCCGAATACATGTCCATCCGGCTGCGCGCGACCAACGACGAACTGATCGCTGCGAAGAAGAAGATCAAGCACCTGATTTCCAAGATCTGATGAAGGCTTCGTAATACGCCCAATCTCTGCGTTGCGCTTCGCCCGGCTGGCGCTGCGGCGTACGGGAGTACGCCTCCGCGCCGCGGGGCTTGCGCGCCTTGATCTTGGGCCTATTACGAAGCCTTCAAGCATTTCAGCTCGTCTTGTCCAGTGATGCTATTGCCCTTGAAACCTGACGCCAGTTAAGGTTATTTTTCTAAGCCAACAGGGTTTTCTTTTATGGGTGCACCCACGGTTGAATTTTCACGCCAGGCGGCGAATGTTTTTTTGCACCTGCTGACGCGCTGCAACCTGCGCTGTCGGCACTGCTACATCAACCCCGAACAGCACGGCCGCAAGCGGCTGCCACTGGACCGCATCGAGAGTTGGCTGACGGTTTTCGCCTCCCGCAGCCCAGGCGCGAACCTGGTGCTCCTCGGCGGGGAGCCCACCCTGCACCCCGATCTTCCGCGAGTGGTGCGCTGCGCCCGGCGCCTGGGGTTTGCCAGCATCACCATCGACACCAACGGCTATCTTTTCAACGACATCCTCGACCGGGTGACGTCCGCCGAGGTGAACGTCTTCAGCTTCAGCCTGGACGGCGCTACGGCCGAGACCAACGACCGGATCCGGGGCAAGGCATCCTACGAGGCCTGCCTAAACGGCATCCGGCGGGCGCGGGCCAAGAGGTTCCACACGAGTCTGATCTACACGGTGAGCCGCGCCAACCTGGGCGAGCTGCCCGCCATGGGCCCGCTGCTCGAGGAGCTGGGGGTCGAGCGCTTTTTCATCCAGGTGCTCGGGCTGCGGGGCAAGGCTGCGCCGGCCGACGGGGACCCGGACGGGCTGGAAGTCCTGCAGGTGTCGCCCGCCGAGTGGCTGGAGCGGGTCCCGGCGGCCGCCGAGGCGATCGCCCGGCGGGGCGTGCGGGTGATCTACCCGAAAGTGTTTCTCAACTCTGATGAAAAATTCGAGTGTGCGGGGCTCGTGGCCGACAACTATTTCGTATTCCCCAACGGCCGGGTTTACCGCTGCCCGCTGTGCGAGGACTATCCGGTGCATAGCCTGGAATTTCAAGGCGACCGCCTGGTGGAGAGGCCCCGGCTGAATGAAAGCGATTTCTTCCGCCTCCATATCGCCGAAGGCTGTGTCATGGACGCCCTGGTTCAGCCCGGCCATATCGCCGGAGATGCCGGTGGGGCGAGCGAGTACCGAATCGCCTGCTGCCTCCTGAAGGAAGAAATCCCGCCGCACTAAACCCACTGTTCCGTCTTCGGCTTGTGATGGCCTCCTTTTATATACCATTGTCAAAAAGGGTTAACTCTCGAATGCCGCTTGACATCTGGCGGGGATCGGGCGCATCGTCAACGCGTGTAATATCGCCGCCGTTTTTTCGGCCGACGGTCCGCGACGCGGCGGAGGGCCGTCGTTTTGGCCGGGCGGCTCCGAGCGGTTGGGGCCATGGTTCCTGGATAAGGGAGGATGCTTGTGGAGACCCAGACCCTGCGTCGTAAAATCATAGCGCTTCTGAGCGATCGCGAGATGGACGCCCGCGGCCTCTCGGAGGAGCTGCAGGTCAAGGAAAAAGAAGTCTACGAGCACCTGGTCCACGTCGAGCGGTCGGTTGAGAGCGCAGGAGGCAAATTCATTCTCACTCCCAGCGAATGCCTGCTGTGCGGCTACGTGTTCGAGGACCGCCGGAGGTTGACCCGCCCCGGCCGCTGTCCCCGCTGCAGGCGCTCTAAAATCATGAACCCTTCGTACCGCATCGCCCGCGATTCGGACGGCGCTTGACTGCCTTATCGGCAAGAAAGTTTTTAGTTGTGGGAGAGGCTTTCAGCCTCGATCGTCGCGGCTGGAAAGCCGCTCCCACAGAAAACGACCTGACTTACTTGGAAGCAACGATGGCTGTTAAGAGAGCGCCTTGCCGAAGCCGCAGGCAGGGTAGCGGCAGGCGTCGCAGTTCCGGCACAGCCCTCCCACGCTCAGACGGGCCAAATCCATTTGATCCAGCGCTTCGCCGGCCAGCAGACGCGGCAGCAAGATGTCAAACACGGTCGTGGGATGATACAGGCCGCAAGCCGGGATGCCGATGATGGGCAGATTCTCCCGATAGGCGAGCAGGCACATGGCGCCCGGCAGGGCTGCGGCGCCGTAGTAAATTCGGTCGACCCCCGCGTTGCGGATGCCGAGGCGGGTCACGTCGTCCGGGTCGACGGACATGCCCCCCGTCGTGACAATGATATCAGTGCCTGAAGCCATGAGACGCCGCACGTGGAGGGCGATGAGGTCGGCATCGTCGGGCAGAACGACGGTTTCTACCAACGAGGCTCCGTAACCTTCCAGTTTCCGGCGCACGATGGCTTCGAACTTGTCCTCGATCAACCCCTCGTAAACCTCGCTGCCGGTGATGATGAGACCCGCGTGCCGACGCACGTACGCCTTAACGCTGAAAATAGGGCAGCTTCTGCGAGCGACCTCCAGGGCCTGATCCAGTGCTGAATTCCACCAGCGCTTCAGCCTTGACCTTCAGCAAACCGGCGTAAGTAGCCTGCAGCTGCAGCTTGCCTTCCTTAGGCCGGCCCTCGAAGGCCACTCCGACCCCGGCCAGCGCGGTTGCCAGTTCCACCGCAGCGTCGTCCTCGTGCACCTGGTTCGGGTCGAGCTTTAACACATAGAGATGACGTTTTCCGAGGCGCATGAGATGGCACAGGTCCTGACTGCGGATGACGTGTCCCCTCCGCAAGGAGGGGCCCTTGAATTCCCCGGTGCGGATCTCCGTGATGTCGTGTGCCAGGCAGGTGCCCACGGCGTCTTCGATGGGGATTTTTACCAGGCGGTCATCGTAGTGTTTGGAGTCGCGTGAATGGCACATTTGTTGAACTCTCTGCGGGTCGTTTGGGCGAACACGCTGCGAAAGGCTCGGCCGTTTTCCAAATTAACGAAGGCCGCCGCCATGATGCCATGGTCGATGAATTTGAGCGACCGCCGGCCCTGTTGACCCCGGTCACGTAGGCGATGGCGTCGGTGGCGCAACGATCGATCTCGACCTAGATTAAATTTAGCATGGCTGGGGGACCAAGAAAACGGCAATCATGCGCCGAGAGGAAATACCGCTTTTTTTTCCGGCTTTCTGTATAGCACAAAATGATCGCAAAAGTGATAGTAAGATTGCAGGCCCGTTCGGCGATTTTGCTTGAGGATCCAGGATGATCATATGAGCATACGCTGGCAGCCAGCCGTAATCGAGACCCGAGCAGCCGGATTGACTTAAGTCAATTTTTTTTCTAAAAGGATCGCATATCTTTGCTCTTCAGATCATCTTCCCATCCCAGGCTCTTCAGTCGCTGGTTGTGAGGCAACAAGGGGGCCTCCCGGATTCAGTCTTCATCGCGCAGGCCAGGCCCCTCGGCCGTAACCCTTCAAAATGAGGTTGCGAAGCGATGAGTCTCCTGAAAAAGTTCAACTGGAAGGTGTTGGTGCTGCTGGTCGTTCTGGGCGGTGCGGTCGGCGGGTTCCTCTCCTTCGGCCCGCCCCAGCTCATGGCCAAGACCGAATCCCCGCTGTTCTGCAACTCCTGCCATGTCATGGAATCCCAGTTCGAGGCGTGGTTCAACGTCGGCGCCCACCGCACCATCCGCTGCGTCGACTGCCATCTGCCCGGGAAGAAGTTCGTGCAGGCCAATTGCATCCGCTGCCATTCCGAACGCGTGGCGATGATCGACCAGGAGCGCAACTGCTGGGATTGCCACCGCTTTCTGCAGCATCAGCTGGCCGGCGTCCGGCTGACGAACTGAGACCAACCGATCACGCATAACCCTTAACCCAAACTAGGAGGGGCAGATGTCCAACAGCGCAAAACACATCCTGGCGGTCGGCGTGTGCATGATGCTGGGATTCGTCCTCGTCGGCTGCGAGCAACCCAAACCGCAGGCGGTGAAGACGGTCAACATCCCGGACGGCGAGATTGACCCGACGGTCTGGGGCAAGGCCTATCCCGAGCAATACGAGCTCTGGAAGAAGACGGCCGAGCCCGTTCCCAGCCGCCGCAGCAAATACAAGATCGGCATGGACGGCGGGGCGGTCAGCGTGGACAAGCTCTCCATGTTTCCTTACATGGCGCTGCTGTTCAACGGCTGGGGGTTCGG
>JALOPB010000069.1 GCA_025454115.1 Desulfobacterales bacterium
ACGCGCCCCTGATGTAAGGGCAGGCTCCTGACCGTTTTGGCCTCGAAACGATGGACCCAAGGCGGGTAGGAGATGCCCGATGACCACTTCCACTTCCCCGCAGCTAATCCCCGACAATTCGTCTGCTTGCCGTCTCGAAGACCGTCAAGAGGTGGAGACGCTGCGCGAGCGCCATCCGGCCGATATCGCCGAATACCTTGAGAACAGCGGTCTGAGCCCGCTGGAGATCGTGGAGACGCTGGTGAAAATCGGCAACACGATCGCCATCGAGGCCTTTGAGCACCTGTCCCTGGAAACCCAACAGAGCTGCCTGGAAACCGGTCGGACTCGAACCATGCTGCAGTTCATCGAGAACATGGAGCCCGACGATCGGGTCGATCTGCTCAAGAAGGTGGATTCCGAGATCAGCGAGGCGATCATGCCGCTCATCGCCCAGGTCGAGCGCAATGAGATCCGACGCCTCTGGAATTACGATGAAGGCACGGCCGGCGCCGTCATGACCACCGATTATTGCAACCTGCCGCCCGAGATGAACGTCAAGGATGCCCTGGAATCCCTCCGGTTGCAGGCGCCGAACAAGGAGACCATCTATCAGGTGTATCTCACCGACGGAGGGCACCATCTGTTAGGGGTGGCATCGCTCCGGGACATCATCATGTCCAAGCCGCAGGCCCGGCTGCGGGACATCATGGAAGAAAACGTCATTGCGGTGCATCACAACCTGGATGTCGAATCCGCTGCGGCCCAGATCCAGAAATACGACTTCCTTGCGATTCCGGTGGTGGACGGAGAGAACCGGCTGCTGGGGATCATCACGGTCGACGACGTGATCGACATCATCGAGGCCGAAAACACCGAGGACTTCCAGCGGATTTCGGCCGTGGTGCCGTTTGAGGAGGAATACTTTAAACGCCCCATGCCGCGGCTTTTCTGGAGCCGTTTCTGCTGGCTGGCCATCCTATTGTTCACCTCGCTGATTTCGACCACCATCATGGAATGGAATGCCGCTACGCTGAAGGAGATGGTGGCGCTGGCCTTCTTTATTCCCATGGTGGTCGGTACCTGCGGCAACGCCGCCACCCAGTCGGCGACCATGGTGGTGCGAGCGCTGGCGCTGGGTGAAGTCTGCCCGAAGGACTTCCTGCGGGTGTTCGGACGGGAGATGTGGATGGGTGCGGCCCTGGGAGTCACGTTGGGGTTGATGGCTTACTTCCGAGTCTTTCTGCAGGACCACAATCTTATGCTGGCCGCCATCGTCGGCTTGGCGTTGCTGGCGACCCTGATGCTGGCCAATCTGGGCGGCGCACTCATTCCGCTGGTACTGAAGCGTGCCAACTTCGACCCGGCGCTGACGGCAGGACCCTTGATGGCTACGATCATCGACGCCATCGGAATCACGGTCTATTTCCAGCTCGCGATCGTGATCATGCGCGGGTTTGCATGAGAGACGGCCGCCGCCGGCGCGAAACCAGTTTCCGATAAGCGGTTTCGTAGACCAGGGTCATGGCCTGAGACGCCGTTTTTCACCAGACGACTCGAAAAGTTTTGTCCACTCCCGCCGCTTGCGCTTGCGCCAGCTTTTCCGGTGATACAGGTAGCTGACGATGAGCGGCAGCACCGACCCCGCTTCGGCGAAGACCATCTGCTCAAACGCCGTATCCACTTTGCCCCAGGAGGATGCCTCCTTGAGGGTGGAGCTCGAACAGGCGCCGTCGCGCGCGTCGGCCACGGTAATCTGCACGGCGTACTTGTGCATGGGCACCTCTCGGCCCAACACTTCGGCGCAGATGACCGTGTCCTGGATGAAATTTTTGGGGACCCCGCCGCCGATCATGAAGATGCCGGTGGTCTTGGCTTCCATTTTGATTCGGGTGAGCTCGTAGAAATCGCGGATGGAGTCCAATGTCAGGTGGCGCTCGGGCCGGTCCACCTGGTGCTTGACCAGGCCGAAGCCGGCGCTCGAGTCGGTGAAGGCCGGGCAGAAGACGGGAACGTTGTGGCGATAGGCGAGTTCGACCAGCGAGCCCTTCTTGACGGCGTGCTTCGTCAGGTAGCGCCCCATTTCATGGATGAACTCGCGGGAGGAATAGGGTTGGGGCGGCAGGCTGTCAGCGATTTTTTTGACCGTCATGTCGCAGGCCTGCAGCTGCTCCTCGTCGATATAGGTGTCGTAGATGCGGTCGATATAAAGCTCGCGCAGCTGGCGGTCGTCCGCGTTGGGCGAGCCCTGGTAGTGTTTGAAGCCCAGGGCTTCGAAGAAGTCCATGTCCACGATGGATGCGCCGGTGGCCACTACGGCATCGACCATATTGTATCGGACCATGTCGGCGTACACCTGCATGCAGCCCGCCGCGCTCGTGCTGCCGGCCAGCGACAGCACGATGGTGCAGCCCTTGTCCCGCAGCATGCGCTCGAAAATGTCGGCCGCAGCGGCAGCGTCCCGCGAGGTGAAGGACATTTCGCGCATGGCGTCGATAATGGGAGTGGCGTCGAACGAAGTGACGTCGACGTGCCGCACGGGTTTTTTGAGAAGCGTTTTCTTTTTCATCCGACAATGTCCTCGGCTTTTTTCTAAACCCCTCACGTCGGGTGGGGGGCCTGAATTTGAGGGGGCAACCTGAGACCGCCCTGTTTCGGGTGAAGGCTCGCTCGTTTTAAGGTGGTGGGGTCCGCTCGAAACACCAGCTTAGAAATTTATAGATCAGCTTGGCGGCCAGAAAATCGGGTGCGCGGTGGTGGTCGCTTGGGCAGAGTTCGACCACATCGAACCCCACCACCCGGCAGCGGCGGCTGACCGCCTGCAACAGGCGGGTCACGTCGTACCAGAAGAGGCCGCCGGGCTCCGGCGTGCCGGTGGACGGCATGACCGCCGGGTCGAATACGTCCAGGTCGACGGTGACGTAGCAGGTCGCCGGCAGCCGTGCGAGCACGGCGTCGACCCAGTCCCGGTCGGCCGCGATATCGTGCGCCCAGAAGACGCTTCCGGGCGCCAGGCTCGCCTGCTCGGACCGGTCCATGCTGCGGATGCCGACCTGGACCACGGGGCAGATCTCCCGCGCCCGCGCCATGACGCAGGCGTGGTTGAATCGGCTGCCCTCATACTCTTCGCGCAGGTCCGCGTGGGCGTCCAGCTGAAGAACAGCCATACCCGGGTGGCGTGCGGCATGGGCCTGGATGCTGCCCACGCTTATCGAGTGTTCGCCGCCGACGCCGACGACGAATTGCCCCCTGTCGAGATAGCCGCCGACGCGCTCGCGGACGGCGGCCACCATGGCTTCCGGCGATGAGGCCTCGGTGACCGCGGATGCCGTGAAGATGCCTTGACGGAAAACCTCACTCCCGGTTTCGATGTCGAAGAGCTCCATGTTGGCCGAGGCGTCGATGATGGCCTGCGGGCCGCGGTCGGCGCCCTTCATCCACGTGGAGGTTTCGTCGTAGGGAACCGGTAGCACGACGATGCGCGCCGCCGCTTCTCCGGCATATTCGGCTGGGATCGCTCCGAAATCGGACATCAGGCGTTCAGGTTTACCCGCAGGATCGGGTAGTGGTAGTTCACGAAGCACAGGGCCGCAAGCGCTGTTCCGTATTTCTTTTCGGGCACGAAGCTTTCGGTGATGAGATGCCGATCCTTCAGGTCGAAGTCGTCCGAGTATCCATTGTAGTAGAGCTCCTCGACGCTGGCGTGTAGCCGGCGCTCGATCTCCTGGATCGAGTGGTCGCCGTAGAGCTCGCACACGAGCCCGCCGTATTTGTGGTGGGTCTTCTTGTCGTAGAGCCAGCCATAGATGATTCCGGCGGTGGCGCGTTCGCCCTTGTTCACCGTGCAAACGGAAAAGATGGACTCCATGACAGAGCCGTGAACCAGGCGCGCGGGCCTTGGAATTTCGTTGGCAATGCTCGGCAGGATGGAGGAATACGTCATGATGTTGCACATCTCGACGCCTGCCGCCTTGAGGGCAAGATGGTAGGAACCCGCGTGAACGGTGAGATCGCTTTGACCCGTTCCCTTGGTAACGAAGTAATCTTTGGGGATGCGGTTACCAATGATCAGCTCACCCAAACGACTTTCCACGTGCAAGATATCTTCTTTTTCCACTCCCTGTATTCCCCTTCGGTATCATAAAAAATCCTGATTCGAGGTTTACCCCCTGGACTTCGGATGCGGCCGTTTGTGATAGCGCCGTGGGTCATCGGAAGTCCGCTTCAACCGCTCGCGGCTCATCTCCGGGATACGGGAATTCCGCATTTTAAAGAGGCGTAAAAATAGCACCAAAAATTTTTTTTGCAATACTATTTTTTATTAGTTATTTCAAATAGTTTCTAAAACTATGCACTTTGATTGCGGCGTTCCTCCTTTCGGCTCAAGGTTAGGGAAGGCCTGCCAGGTACTGGCAGGCCGGCGCGATCAGAATGCTTTGATCCTCGTTGGAAACCCGGCGGTAGCCCTCCGCCGCCTGCACCAGCTGGACGGCGGGAACTTTCAGGGCGGCCTGAAACTTCACCAAGGCAGCCGATGGTTGATGCTCCTGCGCCCGCGCATCCACCAGCAGAACCGGCCGGCCGTCATCGCTCAGGACGAAATCGACCTCCTGCTGGTCCTTGGTGCGGATGAAATTCAGGCTGAAGCGGCCGTAGCCCATTTCGTTCCAGTTGGAAACAGCCCGACAAAGCTCCAGTGCCACCATGTTCTCAAAGCGTGCCTCGGCATCCCGCACCCGGGGACCGTCCCACAGATAGATCTTCTCCCCTTCCCGAATTGCTCGGGGAACATCCCGTGACCAGGGCGAAACGCTGAAGATCACAAAAAAACGCTGCAGGGTCATCAGCCAGCTGCGGATCGTATTGTAAGCAACCTGCAGCCCCTGAGCCAGGCCCGGCACCGACAGCAAGCGTCCCACCTGAGCCGGCAGCAGATGGTAGAGCGTTTCCAGTTCCGCGATTCCCTTGACCGCCGTCAGATCCCGGATGTCCTCCCGGATCAGCTGTTCGGCGTATGCGGCCGACCAGCGCCGGTAGGAGGTCTTCCGGCCGGCGAGGAACGGCTCCGGGAATCCGCTTTGCTCTGAAAGCGTCTGCCACAACGTTCTGAGTTCGGAATGCCGCTCCATGCTGACCAGCTGGGGGTTGTCGAAAAAGGCTTCCGGCTTCAAGTTGGCGCAACCCAGCTCCGCCTGGGTGAACGGCCACAGGTGCAGCAAATAATAGCGTCCCGCCAGCGAGTCGCCCCGGCGCTGCGGATAATCCAGCCGGCTGCTGCCGACCGCCAGGAACTGGTAATCGCCTTCGACCCGGTCGTAGGCGCCTTTGAGGTATCTGCGCCAGCCGCGGTGCCGGTTGATCTCATCGAACATCACGAACGGCGTGGATTCATCCGTGCGCTCGGCTTCTTCAAAGAACGTGGGCTTGCGGATCATGCGCGTGCGGTCTTCCGGTATTTCCCAGTTCATGTATACATGGTTCGGATACGACTGCCCGATCATTTGCCCCAGGGAGGTCTTCCCGACTCGCCGTGCTCCCGCCAAAAAAACCATGCGTTTTTCCCGGGTCAATTCCCTCCATAGATTTCGGTACAGCAGTCGATCCAGCATGGCGGGCATTATTTCATGTCACTGAAAGATAGTCAAGTCTAAATTTCATTAATATAAAATTTAACCAGCCCTCAGCCGATGTCAAGCGGCTTGTTCTTCGCTGGGGTCGACAAGGCCGGATCGTCGCACTTACAGAGATTGGAAGCTATAATGCGCTCGAACAGCGTTGCCCGGACGAAAAACAATTGTGAAACATGAATGAGCCCGTTAAACTAAATGAATCCACAGCACGCCACACGCCTCCGCTGGTAGAGAGCCGCTATGATGAACGACGCAGGGGAACCGGGGCATGCCCGGCGGGTAAGGGAGTATTACGATCGCAACACCGAGCGCTTCCTGCGCTGGGGCAAGGACGACGGCACCCGCAATCTCCATGCGGCGCTGTGGCCTCCCGAGGTCGGGTCTCTGGCCGAGGCCATGAACTATGCCAACGAACTGATCGCCCGCGAAATCGAGGGCTGCCCGTATCCGGTCACCAGCGTGCTCGATCTGGGCTGCGGGGTGGGCGGCAGCCTCTTTTATCTCGGCCGGCGGCTGCCGGGCGTCAGGCTGTTTAACGGCATCAGTCTGAGCCCGGTCCAAGTCCGCAGAGCCCGGGAGCGCATTCCCGAAAATCAGCAGGACCGCTTTCATTTCGAGGAAGGATGTTTTTTAGAGCTTCCGATCGAACGGCTCGCCTCCGACGCTGCATTCGCCATCGAAGCCTTCGCGCACGGCCCCGACCCCGGCCGCTTCTTCGCGGTTCACGCACGGACCCTGCCGCCCGGCGGCCGGCTCATCATCATTGACGACGGCCTGAACGCCGCGGTCGCAGACGGGAGCCCGCGCGCCCGGCTACTCGACACCTACCGCCGGAACTGGCTGCTGCCGGGCCTGCGGGATTTCGATACACTGCAATTCCTTGCGGCAGCCCAGGGCTTCCGTCTCGTCAAGCATCAGGACCTGACGCCGTATCTGCGCCTTGGACGTCCGCGGGACCGGGCCATCGCGCTCCTGGTCCGTTTGCTCGGGCGGCGGATGGAACGCGCGACCTATCTCAGAGCGCTGGCGGGCGGGGATGCCAAGCAGAAATGCTATCGGGCCGGGTTGATCCGTTACCGGCTCTTGGTGTTCGAAAACTTCTTAACGGATGCCGGGCGATGAACGATCTGAAAAGTTGCCTCGGACTGCTGCGATCCCGGGCGATCTATTTTTGGAAGCCGTTCACCCGGCGCCGGCTGCGCCGTTTCTACCGGCAGTTCGTCTTTCCGGGATCTCTGGGCTTCGACATCGGAGCGCATCTGGGCAGCCGCAGCCGGGCGTTTCTGGATCTCGGCGCCCGGGTCGTGGCTTTGGAACCGCAGCCGGCCTGCGCCGCTTATCTTCGCAGGCGCTGGCGCGGCGAGCGAAGGTTTACGCTGGTACCCAAGGCCATCGGCGATCAGGCGGGCAGGTCCGGCCTGTACGTCAACCGCTTGAATCCCACTATCAGCACCCTGTCGGCGGCCGGTTGGAGATCGGCCATGGCGGCCGCCGCCATCCGGCGCGAACACTGGGAGAACCGGGTCGACGTGGAAGTGACCACCCTGGACCGGCTGATTGAAGATTACGGAATGCCCGATTTCTGCAAGATCGATGTGGAAGGATTTGAAGCGCAGGCCCTTGCCGGCCTCTCCCGTCCGATTCCGGCGCTTTCGTTCGAATTCATCAGTTTTGATGCCGCCGGGGCGAAGGCCTGCCTGCGCCGGTTGACGGTCCTGGGAGGCTATCGATTCAACTGGAGCCTGCGGGAGCGGCTCCGCCTGGAATGCCCGCAGTGGGTTTCTGCGGCCCGCGTCGGCCAGATGATCGACGGTCTGGGATCGGCCGTCGTTTCAGGAGACATTTACGCCCGCCTGGACCCATGACGGCGGAAAAGGCATGCGGCCCTCGTCTGCAGAACGCTGCCTGCGGCGAGGATTGTCGGTCCAGCGGGGTTCTGGTATGATGTTCATATAGCGGTTCGGGGAATGCCCACCGCGTCCGTCCGCAGTCCTCAAGGAGGCTTCGTGCTCGCCAAGGTCCTCAGCAGTGCGGTGCTTGGAATCGATGCGTATCGGGTGGAAGTGGAAGTGGATATCACCTCCGGCCTGCCCGCGTTTGCGACGGTCGGGCTACCGGAGGCGGCGGTCAAGGAAAGCCGGGAACGGGTCAAATCGGCCATCTCCAATTCCGGGTACCGCTTCCCGGATGATCGGATCACGGTCAACCTGGCTCCGGCCGACATCAAGAAGGAAGGCACCGGCTTCGACCTGCCCATCGCGTTGGGGATTCTTACCGCTACGGGGGTTATTCCGCAGGCGGCCGTTTCCCGTTACCTGGTGCTGGGCGAGCTTTCCCTCGACGGCCGCGTCAAGCCGGTCCGGGGATCCCTGCCAATGGCGATCACCGCCCGACAGTCCGGATTTTCAGCCATTATCGTGCCCTATGAAAACGGTTTGGAGGCATCGGTCGTCGACGGCATCGACGTGCTGCCGGTCAAGACGCTGTCCGAAACGGTGGAGATGCTGCGCGGTCAAATGGCCGTCCCGGCTGTACGAGCGGATATCCAGGCCATCTTCGAACGCGACGGCGAGTTCGACGTCGACTACGCCGAGGTGCGCGGGCAGGAACATGTCAAGCGCGCGCTGGAAATCGCAGCGGCCGGCGGCCACAACTTGATCATGATCGGCCCGCCGGGATCTGGAAAGACCATGCTGGCTAAGCGCCTGTCGACGATTCTTCCGCCGATCACCTTTGCGGAGGCCATCGAGACCACCAAGGTGTTCAGCGTGGTGGGCATGCTGGAGAAAGGCCAGGCCCTGATCACGCACCGCCCGTTCCGCTCGCCGCACCACACCATTTCCGATGCCGGTCTGATCGGCGGCGGCCACATCCCGCGGCCGGGAGAGGTCAGCCTGGCGCATCACGGCGTACTTTTTCTGGACGAGCTGCCGGAGTTCAAGAAACACGTGCTGGAAGTCCTGCGCCAGCCGCTGGAAGACATGAAAGTGACCATCTCCCGCGCCGCCTCGGCATTGACCTATCCATCAAGCTTCATGCTGGTGGCGGCCATGAATCCCTGCCCGTGCGGCTATTTCGGCGATCGCAAACACGCCTGCCGCTGCAGCTACCCTCAGATCCACCGCTACCGCGCGAAGATCTCAGGGCCCTTGCTCGACCGCATCGACATCCACGTGGAGGTGCCGGCAGTGCCGCATGCGGAGCTGTTGCAGGATGCCCCATCCGAACCATCGGCCGAGATCCGGCGGCGCGTGACGCGCGCCCGAGAAGTTCAATCCGAGCGCTTCAGCCGCAGCCGCATCTTCTGCAACGCCCAGATGAGCAGCCGCCACATCCGCGCTCATTGCCGGATCGACGATGCCTCCCGGCGCCTGCTGGAGGCTGCGATCGACAAGTTCGGTCTCTCCGCCCGGGCTTTCAACCGGGTGCTCAAGATCGCCCGCACCATCGCCGATCTGGAAGGCGCGTCCGACGTCGGCGCATCGCACATCTCCGAGGCGATCCAGTACCGCAACCTGGATCGGGGCACGCGGCTGGCGGCATGAAGGGCGCCGATCGCCTGAGGGGACCTGCTCAGCCGTAGAACGAAGCAAGCTCGGGAGCCGGTTTTGGCCGGTCCGGTCCCGTCTTACGGAGGCCGTAGACGGAGCCCTCATTTCAGACCATTTCTATGGGGTTTTTTCCAAAAGCAGAAGAGGCGGGACAGGCGCCAAGCCAGGCGCCCCTGACGGTGGTGCAAGGGATTGTATGTGAACTGAGTCGACGCTCATCGAAAAAATCTGGTTGGAACTTGCCGATGTCGCGGGTTTTAAATCGGGATCATATGCTTCAGGCCATCCCGGATCGGGTACCCAGATGTTGAGATGAAAATTCATCGGCCCAGTCGGCACATGCCTGGTGTCTGTCCGAACCAGATTCCCATCGATTAACCAGGATACCCGGTTCGGTTCCCACTTAATTTCGTATGTGTGGTAGTCGGTTATCGATCCAGAAGGATAGGGTACGAATTGTATATTTCCGGTACCCAGCTTTTCGTTGCTATAGATATTGGTTTGCGCTCCATTCGGCGAATTGGTGAGAAGTTCAAAATCGATTTCATCATGATAGGTCGTGCTTCCCGGTTTGAGAGCATATAAGAAGATGCCGCCGACGATGCCTGGCGTGGCCGTATTCATTTTAGCGCGTACGGTTATGTGGATTCCTTCCCCCAAAGCGAACGATTGATTGCTTCTTAAATCGGTGCCGTAGAAAGAAAACGACGTCGGATTGTAAGTCTCGACCGCAATAATCGCGTCGCCGTTATTGGCCGACGGGAGCGAGGAACTTTGAGTAAACCTGAACTGAGTTTGGCCGACGACGGTTCCATCCGTTGGCGACACCCAGGTTGGAATATGCCACTTGCTGGAACTCACACTATCCCCGTTAAAGTCGTCGTAGAGGAGCGTTCCAGCCAGCATGGCCGGCGGCGAAATTACTAGAAAACCGATTACGGCGCATAAAAATACTTTTTTCACAATGCGGATTTCCTGCCTGAAGCGTTCAACCACTTCACCTGATCCGGGGGCGCCGGAATGATCGATCCTGGCCGATGCAGCTATTCGATCACCGAATCGGTGTATTCGATCTTGCCAGCCAGGACGTAAATGCCGGGATCGGTCTCGAAACCCAGGCTGGGGTTGTTGCTCAGATGGGATCGGTCGATGCGCAGCGTGCCGGTCCGGTCGTTGCTTACGAAGAAGATCGCCCCCCCGCCCTCGTTGGCCGTGTTGTCCGTCAGCGTGCTGCCGCACACTTCGAGGGTGAACGTATTGCCGTCGTTGTAGATGGCTCCGCCGCTGCCGCCCCCGGGAGTCATGGGCTCGGCCGGGTTGGCGCCGTATCCGATAGCCTGGTTGTGGCTCATGACGGAATTGATTACGGTGAAAGAGACGCCGATGCTGCTGAGGGCCCCGCCGTTCGAGCCGATATTGCCCAGATCGTCGCGGCCCCCAAAGGTCGATCCGACCACGTAGACCGGCTGGTCGTCATACTGGTCGAATACGCGCACCGCCGCACCGCCCACGTCCGGGCCCTCCGTATCGCAGCGATTGTTGAAGAAACGGCAGTTGACGATCTTGAAACGCCCGCCGCGTACGAAAATAGCCCCGCCGCCGCCGGGATCCTCACCGGAAGTATAGCCGTTTACGAATGTCAGGTTTTGCACCGTCAGTCGGGGGTGGTCCTGGTCCTGACAGTGGGAGGTCGTCCAAACCAGGTCCGGGTCGCAGGTGTTCATGTACAGGATGCGACGCTGATTGCCGCCGCTGAGGGTTACCCGGCCGCCGCCGTCGATGACGATTTCCGGGCCGGTATCATTGAATATCCTGGCGGTTTCCGAAAGGGTGATGGTAACCGGATTCGGACCGCAATTGAAGGTGATCACCCCACCGGCCGCCACCGCCGCGACGACGGCTGCGCCGGTGCAGCTCTCCGGGGTTCCGTTGCCCACTACCCGGTCCGGGGTCGAGCTGTCCGCCGCTTGCGCCTCCGCCGGAACGCTGCACAGCCGTTCCGCCGTGCCGGCGTTCGGCCAGTCATCCGAAAATGAAATCGGGTCGGTGTCCGGGGTCGTCGGTGCAGACTCCGACCCTCCGGAGCCTCCCGACCCGCAACCGGATATCAGCCCGACCATAA
>JALOPB010000070.1 GCA_025454115.1 Desulfobacterales bacterium
GGAACCGTAAAAGGAGGTCGAGATGGAGAAAAACAAGAAACGTTACACGGTAAAGGCCGGATGTCCGCAATGCGGTTGCACCCAGACCACCGTCATGACAAAAGAAGAACTTCAAGAACGTTACGGCCACGTGCCGAACTTCGACCTGGAGTGTGGCGAGTGCATGGCCAAGTTCTCGGCGCCGGCGAAGGACGCCTGCCCGGAATGGGACAAGGAATGCCGGCTCCCGACGTAATGAGGGTCCATCTGTAAACGGGATCTTTTGGTATAGAACGCATCATCACGCCGGATCGTGCCGCGGGTGCGAGATCGGAATCTGATTAATCATTACTCATGGGGCGGGATGCCCAGCCTCTCGAGCAGCCGGCCGACGAAGGCGGACCCGCCCGGTTCGTAGGCGGGCAGCACCCAGGGCATTACCTGTAGGGTTTGCAGCAGGGAAGGCAGCAGATCGAAGGGGATGGAAACGACCTGCCGCCCCTCGGGGAAGAGATTGCGGCGCTTCATTCCGTGGCCCATGCCGGTCATGAAATAATTCAGCTCGCCGCTGAGATAAGGATGGACCAGGGTCCAAGCGCATCCGATGGCCGGCGAAAACCGGCTCACCCACGGCTTGCCCGTCCGGTAGCTGAAGGCCCGGAGCAGGATTTCCGTCCGGCGGATATCGGACAGGATGCAAAGGACGTCCGGGTCGAATGAAAGCCGGCTCAAAGGAGCGAAAGCCACGTAATTGACGACGCCTTTTTCAATCCGCGGCAGATAGTGGTAAAGTCGGCCGGCCGCGCGCGGCTCTTCGAAGATTTTCAACCCGGCACCGAACTCGCCGTTGATGAAGGGGGCGGCAACGTCCTTCAGCCCCAGTACATAAGCGCCGGCGCCGCAGGTATGGTTGTCGGCATCGGCGTAAAAGGCCGCCCCGGCCTGGGCCTTCGCCAACATCTCGCACAGCGCCGCGTTTTCACCCAGCCGTTCTATACCCTCCGGCGGACGGGGCAGGAATTTGACTCCGACCGGCGGGGTTTCGAAGGCGAATTGGTCCAGGATCGTCAAGTCTTCTTTTTTGAGAGGCATTCAGTCAACTCCTTCCATGCACATCCTTGAACGGCCGAAAAATCCTGTCCCCCCCCCCCAAAAAAAAGCCCTGCGAGAAAAGCCTCAAAAAAAACGGTTCCGGCCATTCCGAGGAGGCCGGGAGCTCCCTACCAGCGACGGAGCTCCCGGTCGAAGTTTGAAACCCGTTTTAATAGATGTGGCGCATCGGGTAGGTGCCCACTTTAACCGATTTGCCCTTCTGCACCTGGTCGATGCGGATCTGATCGACGCCCTCGACCTTGCCTTCGCCGTAGGTGAGGGGCGTGCTGCTGATGTCGCCGGTATTGAGGTCCTTAATCTTGTAGAAGCCCTGCTCCAGCACATCGCGCGGGGTGAGCTTTTCGAGAGGCACCTTCTGCATCGCCAGCCGCAAGGCCTCGACCTGGATCATGGCTTCGAGGATCCCGGTCTCGTACATGATATGGGTGATTTTCTTCGCCTTGCGGTACTTGTCCTGCAGGTCGTTGCAGAATTTGACCCCCGGGGTGGCGAGATCGTCCATCGGCGGGAAGCTGCCAGCGCAGACATAGCCGTCGCCGAGCTCGCCCATGGCTGCGGCGAACACCGCCGCGTGCCCCGGCATTGCGACGCCGAAGGTCATCTTGTAGGCGAGATGCGGCCCCATGCCCAGACGGACCATTTCTTTGACTGTCGGCTGCGAGCCGGGGTTGATCATGACGCCCAAGGCGAGGTCAACGCCTTTTTCCTTCAACCAGGTCAGCTGGGTGGTCGGCGGCGAGGTTGCAACGAGCGGCACGTACTGGATGCCCACGAACTCGTAGCCGATTTTTTCCAGATAGGCCTTCATCTGGGGGATCTCGATCGACCGGCCCATGGCGTTGTCGGCAGTCAGGTAAGCGACCCGCGGCTTGCGCGCTTCCTTCCAGTTCGCCTTGAACCAGTCGGCGATGGCGGCGCATGAGTCCGTATAAATCGGATAATACGTGAAAATGCTTTGCGGCGGGGTGAGGAGATAGGAGCCGCTCGCCATGCTGGTCGCCCCCATCTTGTCCTCCCAGAGCTTGTCCTTGAGCGCGAGCGCGATGGGAGAACCCGAAATCCGACCAACGAGCATCCCCCTGCTCTTGAGCTCCTCATAGATGGAGAGCGCCTTCGGCGGCTTGAGCTCGTCGTCGCGCCACAGGACCTCGAGGGTGATGTCGGCGGGGAATTTCTCCTGGCGCCAGGGGGCGAGGTTCTTGGTTTCGTTCACGTATTTGGCATAGTCCTCGATGCCGGCCAGCACGGCGGCGGAGTCCTCGGCAAAGGGCCCTGTCAGGGACTGGGTCCCGCCGATATAGAGTTTTCTCTGGGCCTGGGCGCCGGCCGGCGTGAACAGCATCGCCGCCATCCATACGATCGCACTCGTCCGCAACAACCATCTTCCTTTTTGCATGGCTTGCTCCTTTCCTGCCTGGTGAGTGTTTGGGAAACCTGACCTGCTAGAAACGAATAACCCGCATCCGTGCACCATCATTCCGCGGCCTCATGCGAAAACGGCCAGAGCCGGAAATAGGATTTGATCCTCTCCCAGCGGTGATGCAGCCCCCGCGGCTCGAAAATCAGAAAGACGATGATGACCAGCCCGTGAGAAATGAGGGCGAGCGAGGCGGCGGCCTGAGGGGCGACGGCCGCGGAGAGAATCGGCCCGGCAACCGTGACGATCTCGTCCAGAAGCCTCAGCGCCACGACCCCCATGATGGCGCCGGTCGTGCTGCCCATCCCGCCGACAATCAGCATGCCCAGGTACCATACCGAGTCCATGAAGGGAAACTGGTCGATGCTCGCGAAACTAAAATTATGGACGACCAGCGCGCCGGCTGCGCCGGCATAGAGACAACCGATGAAGAAGGCCTGAAGCTTGTAGCTCCAGAGGCTGACCCCCATGACCTCGGCGGCGAGGTCGTTGTCGCGGATGGCGATGAAAGCCCTGCCGGCCCGGGTGCGCACGATGTTGCGGGCCGTGAACGTCGCCAGTACGGAGACGGCCATCACGAGATAGAAGTAGTTGGCCTTGGAGCCGAACGAGATCCCGGCGATCACCGGCTTGGGCACGGCGAGTCCGTCGGTCCCCCCCGTGAGGCTCCGCAGCTGGATGATGATCCAGATGATGATGAACTGCGCGGCGATGGTCGCCATGATCAGGTAGAAGCCCTTGATCTTCAGTGAGGGCAGGCCGAAGACAAGACCGGCGATCCCGGCGGCGAGGGCGGCGCAGGGCAGGGCCGCCCAGAACGGCCAGCCGAACTTGGCGCACAAAATGGCGGAGGCATAGCCCCCGACGGCCATGAAGCCCGAATGGCCGATGGAGATCTGGCCGCAGTAGCCCGTGAGGATGTTCAACCCGTGGACGCTGACCACGGAAATCCCCATGGTCGTGAGGATGGTCAGCATCTGGCTGCTCAGAAAAAACGGGCAGACCGCGATGAGAACGAGAAACCCCGTCAGCAGGGCCCCGTTCAGCCTGGAGCCGAAGACGGCCGTATCCTGAAAGTAATTCTCCGGAAAGCTTCCGGTGCGTAAAGCCATGGGTTAGACCCTCTCTATCCGCGCCAGGCCGAAGAGTCCGTACGGCCTGAAAATTAGGACGACGATCATAATGAAAAACGGGAAGACCTGGGCCAGACCGCCACCGGGAAGAAGCGGGTCCAGGTATCCGGCGGCGACGTTCTCCAGCATGCCGAGGATGACCCCGGCGAGAATGGAGCCGCCGATCGAATCGACCCCGCCCAGCAGCACGACGGCAAAGGCCTTGAGGCCGATGTTGGCAAGATCCATGTTGACCCCGGAAACCCCGCCGAGCAGGATGCCGCCGATCACCCCGACGACGCTCGCGATGATCCACGAGACGGCGTAGACGGTGGTCACCTTCACCCCCACACTCTGGACCACCTGCAGGTCCTCGGCGGTCGCCCGCATGGCGAGCCCGATCTTGGTATAGCGGAAGAGAAGCATGAGGAGCGCGACGCAGACGACGGAGACAATCAGGCCGATCAGCGACTCCGAAGGGATGGACACCGCCCCCACCGTCAGGTTGAGTGTGGGCAGCAGTCCATGGTAGGTCTTGTATTCCGCTCCCCAGATCAGAGTCGCAAGCCCGCCCAGCACGGTGGAGAGCGCGATGGTCATCATGACGACGGCGAGCACAGGTTGGCCGACCAGAGGTCGCAGCATGAGCCGCTCGATCGCCATGCCCATGACGGCGGCCGTTGCGATCGCCAGCAGGAGCGCGGCCCAGATCGGCAGGCCGAGCGGCACGAGGAACGTGTAGCCGAGATAACCGCCCATCAGCACAAAGTGCCCCTGAGCGATGTTGAACACTTCGGAGCACTTCAGAATGATCACAAAGCCAATCGCAATCAGGGCATAGACCATGCCCTGGGCGAGGCCGGTGACGACCAGCTGCAGAAAGAATGTCATCCGTTCGCTCCTTCCCTCTCTGCGTCCGTGGACGCGATGGTGAGCACCGCGCTGGCCGTTTCCATCCGCCCGTCCCTGTGCCGGAGCCGGGTTTCAATCTCAGTGTCGGTCCGGCCCGCGCTGCAGGCTTCCACGAGGGAGCGGAAGCGCTCGAAAAGAACGGCCCTTTTCAGGTTGCGTGTGCGCGTCGTTTCCGATTCGTTGGGGTCGAATTCCCTGTTCAGGTTCACGAACCGCCTCACCCGCGCCCCGGCCGTAAGCCCGCGGTTGATGCGGTCGAACTCCTGCCGGATCAGGCCGTAGACCTCGGGCGACTGCGAGAGCTCGGCGAAACTCGAAAAGGCGACCTTGCGCTGCCCGGCCCAACGCCCGACGCTCTCGGCATTGATGACGATGAGGGCCGCAGGGGGGGCAGCGGCGTCGCCGGTGCTGAAAACCCAGGCATCCCGGATAAACGGGCTGAACCTGAGCCGGCTCTCGGTCAATTGCGGCGAAAACGCCCGCCCGCCGGGCAGCGGCACGAGGCCATCGACCCGGTCGAAGAATACGAGTTGTCCGTCATCGCGCACAACCCCGGCATCGCCACTGTGAAACCACCCGTCCGTGAACGCTTTTGCCGTTTGTGCCGGATCGCTATGGTACCCGAGGAAAGTGCCCGGCTGTCGGTAGATAAGCTCGGAGCCGGGTCCGAGCCTCAGCTCCGCGTCAGGCCTGGGGGAACCGACGGTCTCGCACTCGATTTCCCCGCTGCGGGCGCCGGCAAGCAGCCCGCCCTCGGCCGTGCCGTAAAGGCTTTTCAGCGGAAGGTTCAACGCATGGTAGAACTTGAGCGCCTCCGGGCTGAGGATCGCGCCGGAAGAATAACAGATCCTCGCGTTCGCAAGCCCCAGGCTGCGCCGCATCGCGCGCAACAGGAGAACCTCCGCTAGGGCAACCTGCAGTTTTAACCGAAGGCCCGCAGGCTGCTTTCGATACCGCACTTCGGCCGCCCGATGGCCAATCGGCATCAGCCGCCGGTAAGCCCAGCGCTTGAGCGCGTCCGCGCCGAGGATCCCGGCCTGGGCTGCACGGGCCTGGCTTTCCCATATGCGGGCGCGGTTGAAGACGATGCTCGGGCCGGTTTCGCGGCTGTCGCGCTGCTGGGTTTCGGGCGCCTCGGCGAAGTTGAGGGTGGCGCCCGAGAGCAAATGGCAGCCGATTCCGATCCAGTGTTCCTCGATCCAGACGGGCGGCAGGTAGGGGACCACGTTGTCGGCTTCCGTCCATGGATCAAGGGTCAAAAGGTATTCGGCTCCCGCCCGGAGCGTCCGGTGGGAATGCAGAGCCCCCTTGGGCCGGGCGCCAGTGGTCCCCGCCGTATAGACGATAGCGCAGACATCCTCGGGTCGACCGGCCTCCAGGTTCCGCTCGAAAGCGCCGGGATGGCTGCTTTCGTAGGATTCCCCGAGCTTGAGCGCCTCCCGCCAGCCGATCAGCCGGTCCCCGGCAACCTTGGCGAGGCCCTTGTAGGTCCAGTTGACCATTTTTTGCAGGGCCGGGAGCGCTTCGACGATCTGCAGAAACTTGTCGACCTGCTCTTGGCCTTCGACGACGGCGAATTTGGCCTCGGAATTCTGGGCGATATATTTAATCTCATCCGGCGGCAGGTCCGCGAACAGCCCGACGGCAACCCCCCGGTTGGCCTGGGCGGCGAGCATGGCCATGTACCACTGGGGGGCATTGTCCCCGATGATCAGCACCTTGTCGCCAGGGGCCATCCCAAGCGAGAGCAGGCCGAGGGCAAGATGTTTCGCGGTGACGTAATAGTCTTTCCAGGTATACGGCTGCCAAACCCCAAGGTGCTTGTGGCGCATGGCGCAACGGCGTTCCCCATATCGCTCGAAGTTATGCCTGAGCACCCTGGGCCAGGTATCGCCCTTTTCCAGATAAAGCGACTCCATCGCGCCTGCTGTTCCCTCCCGTTCTAACCCATAAATCTTTTTCGCCGGCGATAGTGCTTCACCTCGCGGTAACTCTTGCGTGCGCCGGCGGCCGAAAGCCCCATGTAGTATTCGCGGATGTCTTCATTGTCCTTCAACGCCGCGGCCGGGCCGCCCAGCACGATCCGTCCGTTTTCGAGGATATAGCCGAAATCGGCGATTCCGAGAGCCGCCTGAACGTTCTGCTCCACAACCAGAATCGCCATCTTTTTCTCGACGTTGATCTTCTTGATGATGGCATAGATTTCCTGCACCATGAGCGGAGCAAGGCCGAGCGAGGGCTCGTCGAGGAGCATGAGCTTGGGCCGTGCCATGAGGGCCCGGCCGATCACGAGCATCTGCTGTTCGCCGCCGGAGAGATAGCCGCTCATCCGGCGCCTGAGGCGCTTGACGTGCGGGAAATAGTCGAAGACCATGTCGAGGTCCTGCTTGACCTCGGTGCGGTCCTTGCGCCGTAGCGCCCCCACGAGCAGGTTCTCCTCGACGCTGAGATGCTCCAGGACCCGGCGGCCCTCCATCGCCTGGCTGATCCCCGCGCCTGCGATCTGATCGGGCATCAGACGGTCCAGGCGCCGGCCGTCGAATTCGATGCTGCCGTCGGTGACCTCGCCCTCCTCGGTCTTGAGCATGCCCGAGATGGATTTCAACGTCGTCGTCTTGCCGCCGCCGTTCGCCCCGAGCAACGCGACGATCCGGCCGTCTTCAACGGAAAGCGACACCCCCCGCAACACCCGGATGACTTTCTTATAGGCGACCTCGATGTTGTTGATCTTGAGCATGTTACCGCTACTTTTCCCTTCCCAGGTACGCCTTGATGACGTCCGGATTCGTTCTGATCTCGGCCGGCGTGCCTTCGGCGATCTTGCGCCCGAAATCGAGCACGACGATGCGATCGGCGATATCCATCACGACCCCCATGTCGTGCTCGACCAGGATGATGCTGCGGATCCCGTCCCGCAGGACCGGGGTGTCGGGATACGTGGCGCCCTGGCCTTCGAACATATCGAGGATGAACCGCACGATATCCTCCTTCTCCTCGAGGTTCATCCCGGCCATGGGCTCGTCCAGCAAGAGCACCTTCGGCTCCAGCGCGAGCGCCCGTCCCAGCTCGATTCTTTTCTGGATCCCGTAGGGCAGGACGCCGACGATTTTCTTGCGCATCGGCGCCATTTCCAGGAAGTCGATGATCTCCTCGACGGTCCGGCGGTGCTCGATCTCCTCCCGACGCGCCCGGCCGAAATAAAGCGCCCCGCTCAGGAAGCTCTGCCGCATCAGCCCGTGCCGGGCGGCCATGATGTTGTCCTGGGTGCTCAGCCCGGTATAGAGCTCGATGTTCTGGAAGGTGCGGGCGATGCCGAGCTTGGCGAGCTTGTCAGGGCGCACGCGGGTGATCTTTCGGCCCTCGTAGAAAATTTTGCCTTCCTGGGGCTTGTAGAACCCGTTGATGCAGTTGAGCAGCGCGGTTTTGCCGGCGCCGTTCGGCCCGATCACGGCCAGGATCTCGTTCTCGCGCACATCGAGGCTGACGTCGAACAGGGCGAGGACGCCGCCGAAGCGCAGGGTGAGGTTTTCGATCTTGAGTTTGGCGCGCCGTTCGGTTTCCATCAAGGACTGCATCCCGCGTGATAGGGTTCTTGGCCGCTTCAAGGGCCTGCAAGTTTGTTGCGGCGCTCTTATTTCATCCGGGTAGATTCTTCCGGATCTCGCGCTTCAGAATCTTCCCGGCCGGGGATTTCGGCAGTTCCGCTACAAACTGAATTTGCTTGGGCGCCTTGTAGGAGGCGACCTGGTTCTTGCAATGCGCGATCAGCTCGGCTTCGGTGCAGGCCTGCCCCTGCCGGGGTTTGACGAAGGCCGTAACGGCCTCGCCGTATTCGGCATGCGGGATGCCGACCACGGCGCACTCTTCGACCGCTGGGTGGGTGTAGAGGATTTCTTCCACCTCGGAAGGGTAAACGTTCAAACCGCCGCTGATGATCAGATCCTTGATGCGGTCGACGATGAAAAGATACCCCTCATCGTCCAGGCGGCCGATATCCCCGGAGCGCAGCCACCCGTTTTGCAGCACCCGGGCGGTTGCCTCCGGCTTGCCGAAATACCCTTTCATGACGTTTGGGCCGCGGATAAGGATCTCGCCGGACTCCCCCGGTGCCGCTTCGCGGCCGTCGGCCGCGGCGATTTTCACTTCGACGACACCGGCCGGCGCACCCACGGACCCAATCTTATGCCGATACAGGTGGTTGAAGGTAACGAGCGAGGCCGTCTCGGTCATGCCGTAGGCTTCGTGGATCACGAGGTTGAACTGCTCGCGCCACCTGCGGACGATTTCCGAGGCCATGCTGGCGGCGGCGGAGAAGCAGTAGTGGACCGAGCTTAGGTATTTCCCGATGCCGGCGGTGTTCAAAAGCCGGATAAAGACGGTCGGGACCGAGTACAGGCGCGTGATCTTCTCGGCTTGGACAGCGGCGAGCATCCGGTCCATGTCGAAGCTTTTCTGCAGCACTAGGGTCCCGCAGCTGTATAGCAGGGAGTTCATGATGTGATTGCCGCCGAAGACGTGGTGCAGCGGCAGGAAGCCGAGCACGTTATCCTCCGGCGCCGCCCGTTCGTGATAGCAGACGTTTTGTGCGGTGAAGAGAATGTTGCGGTGGGTCAGCATGGCGCCCTTGGGTGCGCCGGTCGTGCCGCCGGTAAAAAGGATCACGCATGCGTCGTCAAGGTCGCAGTCGACCGGCGGGAAGGCTTTGGGCGGCGTCGCTGAACGAGAGCGGAAAACGGATTCAAGACCGGATTCGTTTTCCCAGACGATCGTGTCTTCGAGGCTGGGGAGGATGCTGTGCTCCGGAACCTGCGCGGCAAGCTCATCGCAGGTGATGACCCGGCCGGCTGCGGACTCGTTCAGCAGCTGCTCGATTTCCCTTTTTTTATAGGCTGCGCCGATGCACACGGCTACAGCCCCCAGGCGGATGATCCCGTAGTAGGCGGCCAACCATTCCGGCCGGTTGGGAATATAAACGGCGATTCGATCCCCGCGCCGGACCCCCCGCTCAGCGAGATAAAAAGCGACGCGGTCGGTAGCCGCCTTGAGATCCTTGTAAGTGAAGCGGTCCGAGCCGAAAACCAGGGCGGTTTTCTCCGGAAAGTATAAAGCTCCCCGATCGATGATGCTGGAAAGGTTCAAGGCTTTTCCTTTCGCGGGGGTTCAAATCGGCGCATCGGAACCGGATATGGGTCAAGAAGCGCGGATTCGGCGATCTTTTTGAATTTGCATGAACGGCTTGATTGGTCTTACATTAAATGTTAATCATTTTATTTGTCAAGTTTAAATTTTTCTTTCTGGCCTGATTCATGATTTTTGGGATAGACCGCGCTGCAGCTTGAACTGTCACGGCAGTCGTGCTAACTTGTCATTATTCTGAGCAATTACGGGGAATCCATATGGGTCGATTCAGGCCGATTAAACAGTTCCGTGTATCGGAAGAAGTTCTGAGCCAGCTTAAAGAATCGATATTGCTTGGAAAGTTCAAGTCCGGCGAAAAGCTGCCGTCCGAAAGGGAACTTACCGAAGAATTCCAGGTCAGCCGCGGCGTAGTCCGGGAGGCCATACGGGCGCTGGAAATAACCGGCTTTGTCATTTTGCGTCAGGGTCCCACCGGCGGCGCCTACGTAACGGACCTGTCCTTCGACCGCGTCGGCGATGCCTTTCTCGATCTTTTTCTGTCGAACAAGCTTTCGATCCCGGAGCTGGCCGATGTCCGCTATTTTATAGAGCCTGAGACCGCACGCCTTGCGGCCCTCAACGCGGGCGAGGAGGACAAGAAGCGCCTGGTGGAGGCCCAGGAAGCAGAATTGCTACCGGTTAACGAAACCTCGGCCCGCATTATCCAGTTTCAGAAGGTTCATTACATCATCGCCGAAGCCTGCCATAATCATTTCTACGAGGCGATTGCCAAATCCATGCTGCGGTTGACCTTCAAGGTCGTTGAAGCCGTGGACCCGGATCACGAAGCGCTGCACCTGCCGGGCGAACACAATAGAGTCATAGCAGCCGTAATCGGCGCCGACCCGGAAGCGGCCAAGGGGGAAATGCAGACCCATCTTAAGAAATTCTGCAAAAGCCTGATCGCGATGGAGACGGCGTACCGCCAGAAAAGCATCGGGGGCAGAACCTGATCCGGATGGTAGGCGAGGTCGGAAATCGCAATCCTCTGAATTGATGGACGTTGACGCGCTCCGGCCTCCGGATAGGGCAGGGCGTTGCGGTAAATTGGGTTAAGGTTTGAAACATCGGCCCGGAGAGGAATTAATCGGATAGCATTCGGAGCGCCTTGAATCCCATCTGGAAGGCCATCAGGATCATTATCATTCCGGAGAAAATGTCGGATTGCCTGCGATAGCGGCTGAAGATGGCGGATGCGCCGGTACCCAGCAAAATCAGTCCGGGCATCGTGCCTCCGGCAAATGCCAGAACCATTAGAGCGCCCTGCATGGCGTGGCCGGTACCGAGGGCTTGAGCGAACGCACCATACGAAAGCCCGCAGGGCAGGAACCCCAGCAGCACGCCCAGGAAGTAGAAAACTGTCTGGTTCCCGTCCTCGGTGGCACCCTGCAGCGCTTTCTGGAAGCCGGGGATTCGTGCGGGAGAGAGTGCGATCAGCCATTCCGGCTCACGGAAGAGCCCCAGCCGCGTTAACCCGAAGAGCAGGAGCATAGCTGCCGCAAGCAACCACAACACCACTTTGATCGCAGCTACGCCGCCTGCGGCCGCAGTCAGCA
>JALOPB010000380.1 GCA_025454115.1 Desulfobacterales bacterium
CCCAGCCGCAGCGTGCTGCGGCCTTTTTCGCTCGCCGGCGAGAGGAAAACGCCGGCCACCATGTCCTTCCCCTTTTTCACGGTGTAAAGAACATACTCCTTTTTGGCGCCGTTCGGCTCGATGTTGATCAGCTTGCGGTAAAGTTCGTAGGAGGCCGGGGCGAGGTTGCGGTCCACCTTTTCGAGGATCTGGGCACCATCCAGGGCATAGGCGCCGGTGGCACAGACGAGAGATATCAGTACACATAGAAGCTTGAACATTTGAATCTTCCTTTCGGCTTGAGCGTCCGGGCGGACCGGTCTCCACTGCCACAGCTGTTTGTGAATTCGTAATAAGACATTCGTAGCGATGGCTCCGTAAGAACGTCAAGATCAAGGCGCGCGAATCTCGTGGAGCGAGGCGTACTTTCAGTACACCGCAGAGACAGCGAGATGAAGCGCAACGCCGAGATTGACCTTCTTACGAAGCCATCAGACATGGCCGAGGGCCTGGATCGGATCCATGCGCGCAGCTTTCATGGATGGCTGCAGGCTGGCGGCCACCGCGACAACGATGACGATGCCGGCCACGACCAGAAGTTCCCCGGGGTTCAGCCGCGCAGTCAACGGCAGGCCGGTCTGTCGGCCGAAATCGAAGGTGATTTTGGACAGATTCAGAGCGAAGGCGATCCCCATGCTCAAGATAATGCCGAGAACGGCGCCGATCGCCCCCATCAGAAACCCCTCGACCAGGAAGAGCGACATGATCCTGCGCGGCGGCGTGCCCATGGCGGCAATGGTCCCGATCTCGCGCACGCGCTCGTAAACCGCCATGATCATCACGTTCATGATGCTGACCAATACGATGGCGACCAGCATGATTTTGATAAAGACGGTCATGAGGTCGATCATCCGGGCGATGTTGTAGAAGGGCGAGAGCGTCTCCCAGGTGTGGACCTCGAACATGGGCTGGCCCGCCGGGTTTTTCTCCTGGGAGAGGCGCTCTCCGATATCCTTGAATACGGCCGGGAGCCGGCCGAAATCCCTGATCCGCAGAGCGATTTCGCTGATTTCCATCTCGTCCATTCGCAGCAGGTCCGCGGCGTCCTCGATGTGCACATAGCCGTCGCGGCCGCCGGGACCGGTAACGCCTTCGAGGATTCCGCCGACCACAAACTGCTTGCCGTTTACGGAGCCGTCCTTGTTGGTGGCGATGACCACGGCCGGGTCGCCCACCTTGACCTTCATGCCGCGGGCGAGCAGTTCGGGCACCAGGATCTTCCCCTTGGCGACGTCCTTCTCCCCGTCTATGACTCGTGACATGAGCAAGGGCGACGTTCGAGTCTCTTTCTCGGGGTCCACCCCGTTCAGACGGATGCTGGTCGTCTCGGTGAAGTTGCTGAACATGCCGCCCAGCTTGATGCGCGGCGAGTGAGCCTCCACCCCGGGGATGTCGTTCAAAATGGTTTCGATTTTGCCGTAGGCCTTGGACCTGAGGTTCATGTTCAAGGGCAGCGTGTCGATGGCCGCGAGGTACCCCTTGCGGTGGATCTGCAGGTGGCCGATGTAAGAATCAGTGATCTGCCCGATCATCATGGATTTGAACGAATCCGTCACGCCGACGAAGACCGCGACGAACACGACGCCGATGACGATCAAGCCCAGGGTTAGGATGGTCCTCCGTTTGTAGCGGAGCAGGTTCCGAGCCGCAATTTTAAAGAGATTAGCCATGTCGCAGACCTCCCCCGTTGTTTTTCAGACTTCCGTCATCGAGCCGGAAGACGGATTCCACCTCATCGATGATGCGGGCATCGTGGGTGGAGAACACAAAGGTGGTCCGCAGCTTGTCCCGGATCGCCTTCATCAGGCGGATGATCGTCATCGCCGTTTCATGGTCTAGGTTGGCGGTGGGCTCGTCTGCGAGGACCAGTTCCGGTCGTGTCACCAGAGCCCGGGCGATAGCGACCCGTTGCTTCTGTCCTCCCGATAGCTGATCGGGCCGCTTCCGGCTGTGCTCGTTCATTCCAACGGCTTCGAGCAGTTCATTTACCCGCTGACGGCGTTCGGTTGCCGGTACATTCTGGACCATCACTAGCGGATATTCGACATTTTCGAATACCGTCAACACCGGGATCAGGTTGAAGCTTTGGAAGATGAACCCGATATGCTTGCCCCGGAACAGCGCGGCGTCGGTGCTGTCGAGCGAGCCGACCTCCATTCCCGCAACCAGAAGCCGCCCGCTCGAAGGCTTGTCCAGGCAGCCCACCAGATTCAACAGCGTGGTCTTGCCGCTGCCGGAGGGGCCAACGAAGGAAACGAAAGCTCCCGAGGGTATCGAGAAGCTCACGGTTTTCAAAGCCCAGGTAATAATCGCCCCTGTGTGATAGCTCTTGCTTAGATTTTCTGCGGTGATCAGGTCCAATCGATACCTCCCGGCAATTGATTCGAAACAGTGGATACAAAGTATGCGCCTTGAATATCCAGCTGTGTAATTACTATCCAGTCAGCACCCGGTATAGATAGTACGGATCATGCCACCTGAAGCCATTGAGCAAAGCTTATGCCATGCCGAAAAGCGCGCTCTCTTGTAACCGTATTGTCCAGATGGTGCCTTCAGCGAATGAAGCACGAAAAATCTAGACCTGGCAATTCGCTCGATTCAAGGAGTTTTGGGGGTGGTGGGCTTTTGTGCAGACCCGGCGGTGGCCAATCCGAGCCGACGGCGAAGTTCGGCTTCCTCCAGCAGGCCGGAGTGAAACCGGCGGTCCGGGAAGATGTAGGTCGGGGTTCCGTTGACGCCCTTTTGTGAAAGCAGCTCGCGGGTGGCGTCGACCTTGCGCGTTCCCTCTCCGCAGAGGTTGTCGGAGCGGTAGCCGCTTTCAAATTCATGCAGCGATTTGTTGTCGCAGATAGTTGAAACGGATTGCTCCCTAGCGCCCTTGTGGGAATCCAAAGGGAAGAGCAGAAAGTGAACCTGGATCTCGCCGGCCGAGGCCATCCGCTGCAAGGTTTCGGCACCCTTCTTACAATAAGGACATTGGGGGTCCGTGACATAAAAAAGGACCTTGCCCTGCTGCCCGATGCTGAAGGCGCTGATCTCGGCCAGACGGCCCATCTCTTCGGGGCTGAAAAAGGTGATGGCTTCGATCGTCTCGCGGGTTACGTTGCGGCCGGAGGCGGAGTCATAAAGCTGGCCCATGAGAAAATAGTCGCCGGTGGAGCCGGTGTAAAAAATATGGGTCTTGCCGTTCAGATTGACATGGGCTTCGCACAAACCGGAGTAATCCGTCGGCTTAAGGGTGATCAGCCGCTTGTCCGGAGCTTCGAATTTCTGACTTCGTAAATAGCGTCCAATCTCTGCGTTGCGCTTTCCCGCCTGGGCGGGATTGCCGCTGCGGTCCCGCCGCAGGCGGGATAAGCCTCGCGGCACGAGATTCGCGCGCCTTGATCTTGGCCTCTTTACGAAGTCATCGATTCGTCTGATTTTTTGCGAGTTCATCTTAAACCCCTCTTCTCCCCCTTTGTCAAAGGGGTTGAGAGGATTTTCGCATCGATTTTTTTAGTACCTTATTTTTTTCCGGAGGGGGGACCGGATTCCACCGGCAGGCCCGCCTGCTGCCAGACCGTCCAGCCGTTGATCAGCACCCGCGTGTCCGTAAACCCGGCATCGCGCAGGAAAAGGGCCAGATCATGGCTCAACTCGCAAGTCTCCCCGTCGCAGTAGGTGACGATCGGGGTCGTCAACTCCAGGTCGGCGGTGACGGCCATGAAGTTGAGGTCGACATCCTGCCACGGCAGGCTGCGGGCGGCCCGGATGTGCCCCTGCGCGTATTCCTCGGCCGATCGAGCGTCGATGAACACCGCCGCATGCGTGAAATAGAGTTTCTCGGCTTCCTCCAGGCTGATGT
>JALOPB010000381.1 GCA_025454115.1 Desulfobacterales bacterium
CGGATGGCGACCTCATACCCCGGGACACCGGCCTCCGAGATCCTGTCGGCGGTGGCGCAATTCAAGCTCGCCGAAAAGCTGGCCATGCACGTGCAGTGGGCGGTCAACGAAAAAATCGCCCTCGAGATCGCCTACGCCGGCTGCATGACCGGGCTTCGCACGGCGGTCAGCATGAAGCAGGTGGGCCTGAACGTCGCGTCCGATCCCTTTATGAGCGCCGCTTATATGGGCGTCAAGGGCGGCTTCATCGTGGTCAGTGCCGACGACCCCGGGCCGCATTCCTCGCAGACCGAACAGGACAGCCGGATGATGGCCATGATGGCCGAACAGGACAGCCGGATGATGGCCATGATGGCCAAGGTGCCGGTGCTCGATCCGGATTCCCCGCGTCAGGCCAAGGAGATGATCGGGGCGGCTTACGCGCTCTCCGAAGCGTTTCGGACGCCGGTGATGCTGCGCCCGACCACACGGGTCTGCCATTCGCGCCAGGATATAGAGGTCCTTCCGGTGGCGGCCGCTGCGGGCATTGAGGCCAAATTCGACCGCGACCCGACGCGCTGGGCGGCAACGCCCAAGTTCCGCCACCAGCTGCACCTGGAACTCGAAGAAAAACTGGCCGCCATCGCCGCCTATGCGCCGACCGCTCCGGTGCGGTTGAACCCGGGGGCGACCGCGCGGAAGGCCGTGGTTGCAGCGGGTGTGGCCGCCGCCCACGCCTGCGAGATTCTGCAGGAGCTCGGGATCTGGAATAAGGTTGCGTTATACCAGGTGCGGCAGCCCTTTCCGCTGCATACCGCCTTCATCGAACATCTGCTCGGTAGCTACCGCCATATTCTCGTGCTGGAAGAGACGACCGGCGTCATCGAGATGCAGCTGGCCGACCGTCGGCGGGTTAAAGGCAAGCAATCCGGAACGGTTCCGCGCGTGGGCGAACTGACACCGGAGCGCATCCAGGCACTCCTCGGGGATTTTGCCGGCATCCGCACCCGGACGGTCGCCGTGGCCGGTGCCCCCGGCCGGCGGCCGACGCTTTGTGCCGGCTGTCCGCACCGCGCCAGTTTTTTTGCCATCAAGAAGGCCGCGCCGCGCGGGATCTATACGAGCGACATCGGCTGCTACACCCTTGGAATGAACCTGGGGGCGGTGGATACCGTGTTGTGCATGGGTGCGGCCATCACCCAGGCGGCGGGGTTTTACCACGCCTTCCGCCGCGCCAGGAAGCCGCCGGATATCGTGGCCACCATCGGCGATTCGACCTTTTTCCACGCCGGCGTTCCCGCCCTGATCGACGCGGTGGTGCAGCGCGTGAAGTTCACGCTGGTCATCCTGGACAACCGTACCACGGGCATGACCGGCAACCAGCCTACTCCGGCCAGCGGGTTCGGCGCCGGCGGCGAACCGCTGGAGGCGGTCGACCTGGAGTCTCTCGTGCGCGGCTGCGGGGTCACGTACTGCCGAACGGGGGATCCCTATCGGCTGAAGGAATTCATCGCACTCATGAAGGAGGCCGTGGCCGACGGCCGGGAGAACGGCCCGGCCGTGCTCATCTCCCGGCACCCGTGCATCCTCGACCGGGCGCGCCGGGGCGAGCGCAGCGAGATCGTCGCCGTGGAGATCTCCGATCGGTGCGACGGATGCGGCTTCTGCATCAAGCACTTCGAGTGCCCGGCACTCGTCCATCACGCCGAGGACAAAGACCATCGACGCACCACCATCGATCCCGCGTTGTGCGCCGGCTGCGGAGTGTGCCTGGATGTCTGCCCCAAGGGGGCGTTTCAACTCAAGCAGGACCGGTGAGGACACGTATGGCATCACCCGTGCGGCAGCAGTTATTGATCAGCGGGGTGGGAGGACAGGGGGTTCTTTTCGTGACCCGTTTGCTGGCCGAGGCCGCCATCGCCAAGGGCCTGCCGGTGTTCACCTGCGAAACTCACGGCATGGCCCAGCGCGGCGGGACGGTGGTGTCCCATCTTAAAGTCGGGGACTATCACAGTCCGCTGGTCCGGGCCGGTCAGGCCGACGGGCTGCTGGTGTTGAAATCCGAAAATCTGGCGCAACACGGCGCCTTTATGAAATCCGGCGGTTGGGCGGTCGTCAATGCCGGCCCCGAAGAAACCTGCGATGTCCGGGGTACCGTCTTCGCAATCGAGGCCGATCGTCTGGCGCAAGCGACCGGCAACGTCAAATCCCTCAACTTGGTCGTCCTCGGTTACGCGCTGTCCGTTGCCGGGAAGATGAAGGGGAAGGCGGGCCGGTTGTTCTGTACGCTGGCCGACATCGAACGAACGATTAAAAAAAGCTTCAAGGCCAAGCCGGAACAGCTCTCTGTTTTTCTGAATGCGATCCGAACCGGGTACCATGTGAAGCCCCCATCGTGGCCCTGATCAACCAGATCAGCGATTTGGACGAGGAAAAGACGCTCCCCGTCAGCCCGCCACCCGCTTGATCGTTCCGTTGGCCAGCATGTCCTGCAGCTGCTTCAGGAGGTTCTTTTCCTGATCGTCCAGGTGCTGATCCGCGTGGACGATCTTCATTATCTTGTCGTAATCCGAAACCGTCCAACGGCGGTCAGAGGAATCCTGCGAGTCCATGCCCATCCGGCATGATGTCAAGGTGCAATTGCGCTTAGCCGCACCGGTCCGGAAAACTTGAGCGCCTAAATTATGCTTGAAAATCAACAGACAAGGGTTTATGGTGGTGGTCCACGAAAGGGAGCGGGGCCTGGCGATTACGGGGTCGGGAAAGCCATCGGCCCTGGAAACGGCGCCTTTAGATTTGCCGCAGGCGGTCTGAGAATCGCAAAGACAGGACCGACATGCCGGAAAGCAAGAATGCATCGTCAGGCGATAACGCCGCCGTCCGCTGCGAACCTGCGGACGCGACCACGCTGAGCCTGATCTTGTCCGGCCGCTGGAAGATCGATT
This sequence comes from Desulfobacterales bacterium, assembly GCA_025454115.1. Lineage (GTDB taxonomy): Bacteria > Desulfobacterota > Desulfobacteria > Desulfobacterales > SpSt-501 > SpSt-501. The sequence continues at coordinate 2,925 of JALOPB010000381.1, forward strand.
CCGCCACCCCGGCCGCCGACGAGGCGCTGCAGCAGGCCGGTTCCACCCCGGGCATCACCCGCATCGCCGCCGACACCCGGCAGGTTGCCGCCTGGGACAGCACCCTCATCACCTTCCTGCTCAAAATCCAGACCCGATGCACCCAGAAGGGGCTGACCTTCGATTCCGGGCAGCTGCCCGAGGGCGTCCAGGGGCTGCTGAAGCTGGCGACCGCCGTGCCGGCGCGCGAGGGGGCCAGCCGCATCGTCCGGAAAGAGTCCTTCCTGGCCCGCATCGGAGGCGCCGCACTGCGGCTGAAGGACGAAGCCGCCGAAATCCTGGCTTTCATCGGCGAGGCCTTCCTGGCGCTGTGCCGGCTCTTCGCGGGCCGGGCCCGGTTCCAGAAGTCCGACCTGCTCGGCTTCATATGGAGCTGCGGCCCGCAGGCCCTGCCGATCGTCACGCTCATCAGCCTCCTGGTGGGCCTTATTTTGGCTTTCGTGGGTGCCATTCAGCTGCTCATGTTCGGGGCGCAGATCTACGTCGCCAACCTGGTGGCGGTGGCCATGGTGCGGGTGATGGGCGCAGTGATGGCGGCGGTGATCATGGCCGGCCGGACCGGCGCGGCGTTCGCGGCCCAGCTGGGCACCATGCAGGTCAACGCTGGCCCTGGTCATCATGATGCCCATCCTGTGCGTGTACGCGGACCTCATGGGCATTCTCGGCGGCCTGATCGTCGGCGTGGGGATGCTCAACCTGGGATTGATCGAATACTTGAACCAGACCCGGGCCTCGCTGACCCTGACCTATTTCTGGATCGGCTTGTTCTATTCGGCGGTCTTCGGCGTGCTGATCGCGCTGTCGGGCTGCCTGCGGGGCATGCAGTGCGGGCGGAGCGCCTCGGCCGTGGGCGAAGCCACCACCTCGGCGGTGGTGACCTCGATCGTCGCCATCGTGGTGGCGACCGCCATCATCACCTTCGCGTTCAACGTGATCGGGGTTTAATTCAGGTAGACAGGCTGAAGGCTGAAGGTTTTGGGGCCCAAACCATGCGAGATCACACAAAACTTCGGGCGTTCGAATTGGCTGATTCATTAACAATGTTGGTTTACCAGGTTACGGCAGGGTTTCCGAGAGAAGAGGTCTTCGGGATTTCTCAATATAGCCTTCGGGTCATTGCGGGAACTACATTATCAACTAAATTTGTCGAAACGCTTGGGTTACTTGCACAACGAAGATTCATCTCTGATTGAACCAAAAGTCGAAGAAGCCGAGAAGGTCTTGAATGGCTTGATTCGCTCTCTGCGAAGCGTATCATAGCCTTCAGCCTTCAGCCTAAACACCTCAAGCTATATGAATACCCCAAAGCCCTGCATCGTCGTCAAGGACCTGACCATGGCCTACGGGAGCTTCGTGGTGCAGAAGGACCTCAGCTTCACGGTCAACCGCGGGGACGTCTTCATCATCATGGGCGGCAGCGGCTGCGGCAAGAGCACCCTGCTGAAGCACATGATCGGTCTGAAACCGCCAGCCGAGGGCAGCGTATACTACGGCGAGATCGATTTTTGGCAGGCCGCGCCCGAGGAGCGCGACCGCATCATGCGCGGGATCGGCGTGCTCTATCAGAAGGGCGCGCTGTGGAGCTCGATGACCCTGGCCGAAAACGTCGCGCTGCCGCTGTGCGAGTACACCGATCTCAGCCCGGCCCAGATCCGGGAGCTGGTGTCGCTCAAGCTGGCGCTGGTGGGGCTGGCCGGGTTCGAGGATTACTACCCGTCGGAGATCAGCGGCGGCATGCAGAAGCGCGCCGGGCTGGCGCGGGCCATGGCGCTGGACCCCGAGATCCTGTTCTTCGACGAGCCCTCGGCCGGCCTGGACCCTATCAGCGCCCGGCTGCTGGACGACCTCATCCTGGAGCTGCGCGCCAGCCTGGGGGCCACGGTGGTCGTCGTGACCCACGAGCTGGCCAGCATCTTCGCCATCGGCAACAACTCGGTCTTCCTGGACCCGGAGGCCAAGACCATGATCGCCGCCGGCGACCCGAAGGTGCTGCGCGACGACGGTCAGAACGTTTTTGACCCGCGGCGAGTCGTGAAGAAGCAGGGTTCAGGGTTCGGGGTTCAGGGAAGAACAGATGATGGGGCAAGACCCCCTTGAAACCGCTCATAGGTCACCATGAGCTTATGAAACCACGCAGGCGGTTTTTTTGAGTTTCCTGAACCCTGAACTCCGAACCCTGAACCCTACTACAGCGAGACGAGACATATGGCTAAACCCGTGAGCAAAACCCTCATCGGCGCCTTCGTCCTGGGGGCCCTGGCGCTGGTATTCGGCGGGATCGTCCTCCTGGGGTCCGGGGCTCTGTTCCGGGACGCGACCGATGTGGTGATGTTTTTCGATGGTTCGGTGGGCGGCCTGCAGGTGGGCGCGCCCGTGACCTTCCGGGGCGTCGCCGTCGGTGAGGTCAGCGGGATTCAGATCGTCTACGAACCGGCCAAGCAGGAATTCCTCATCCCGGTGGCGGCCAAGCTCTATCCGGACCGCGTGATCAGCTTGGCCGCCAGCCCTCGACGCACGACGCTGAAGGACCTGATCGACATGGGTTTCAGGGCGCAGCTGCGCATGCAAAGCTTCATCACCGGGCAGCTGTCCATCCAGCTGGATTTCTTTCCGGATGAGCCCGCCGTTCTGGTGGGTGTTTCGAAGGCCGGCTTCGGCGCGCGCGTCCGGGAGATACCGACCGTCCCCACGCCGATCCAGAAAATCCAGAAATCCATCCAGGAGATCCCGCTCGACGAGGTCGTCCGCGACATCCGCGACACGCTGGCCAGCATCCGCGATCTCATCGCCTCGCCCGCGCTGCCGGAGATCCTCGCCAACCTGAAGCAGGTGTCCCAGAACCTGGTCGGCCTGAGCAATAGCGTGGACGCCCGGCTCGGCGACGTGGGTTCCCAGCTGAGCCTGGTCTTGAAGGAGATGCGCACCCTCGCCGCCAGCGCCAACGAGCAGATCAAGCACCTCGGCCCGGCCATCGGGGACGCCCGCGCCTTGCTCCAGAACGTCAACCGCCGCGTCGATCCGCTCGCCGCAGAGATCTCGTCCACCGCGACCGAGCTGCGGGCCGCGATCCAGCAGTCCGAGACGGCCATCGCCAACATCGGCAGCATGACCGCCGACAACGCCGAGCTACGCCATAACCTGGAGCTGCTCCTGAACGAACTCGCGGCGACGGCGCGGTCGCTGCGGACCCTGACCGATTACCTCGACCGCCACCCGGATTCGCTCCTGCGCGGGAAGGCGCCCGCTAAACCGTTAGGAGGCCGATGATGAAACCCGCCGCTCA
>JALOPB010000071.1 GCA_025454115.1 Desulfobacterales bacterium
TTACGGGATCATGGAGAAGACCCTGGCGAAGTTGGGGCTCCAGGCCTTGAACTGGGGGCATGCCTCACAGTGCTGCGGCACCTTCCTGACCGTGGCCCGGCCGGATATCGTGACGCCCAAGGTGAACCTGATCATGCAGGGGGCGGCCGAAAGCGGGGCGGATTGTGTCGTTACCGCCTGCGCCATGTGCCACATGAATCTGGAGGTTCGCTGCACTCTAAAGAACCCGATCCCGATCTTTCACTTCTCCGAAATCTTATCCCTCGCCTTCGGAACCGCGCGTCACAGAGATTGGTTTTCACGGCATTTGATCGATCCTCGCCCGCTGCTGAAAAGCAAAGGCCTGGTGACTTCCTAAAACGCCCAATTTCGGCGTTGCGCTTCATCCCGCAGTCGCTGCGGCGTACGGAAAGTGCGCCTCACTCCGCGGGATTCGCGCGCCTTGAACTTGGGCTTTTTACGAAGTCATCGCGTTGGATGACTCTTTGCGAGCTTATCAAAGCTTGAAAGCCTGACGGCTGAGAAATCAGGCCTGGCGGTTTTGCTGCGGGTGGTTGCGGATCAGCTCGTCCAGCACCCGGCGGACGTCGGCTAGACATCATGATCCTTTGGGGTTTTTGAGCGCGCACTGGCAGGCCCCGAGCCGCTTGGCTGCGATGATCTTTTCCAGGATCCGTGAACGGCCGTTTTCGCGGTAATCGCGCTCGATGTCGGCGCGGGTGTGGTTGAAGCAGTAGCAGATGATTTCTGCGGCGGAGCTGCTCATGAAGTGGCTGAACGTCGCTCATCTCGCCGGCGGAAATCTCATCACGGTCCTCCGGGATGACAATCAGCGCTTCTTTTTCGGCCATGGATTTCAGTCGGCTTTTCAAACGGATGGGCACCGCCATGAGCCCGGTCGGGCTTTTTTCCAGGCGCGCGTGGACGAACTCGGTCCAGCCGCGCTCCCCGCTGACTGGTTCGCTCAGCCGTGCGGCAGCCGTGGGGAAAACGGAAGAGCTTAAACCCATCATTTTCATCAGTGCCGGCAGGCAAAGCTGCAGAAACGCCATTTCGTTGGAAGGCGGGCCGCCGGGCAGGACGAAGAACGGCCGGCCGTCGAGGAGCCCGAACCCCACCGGTTTGCCCGGGCCCATGCGCACGCGGTGGTAGATCCCGGCCCAGCCCATGTCCGCCACCACCTTGAGTATCAGGTCTTTCTCGCTGCCCCAGGCGCCTCCGCTGGTGATAAATACGTCCGTTTCGGATAAGCGGCTCTGAACGGCTTCCCGAATGGCCTGCGGGCGGTCAGGGATCACGGCGGTCTTAAACGGGATTCCCTGGAGCGACAGCCAGGCGCCGATTTCGACCATGTTGCTCGCGTAAAGCTTGCCCGGCGGCAAAGGCAAGCCGGGTGAAACGACCTCGTCCCCCGTGGCGATGACCGCCGCCCGGGGCATCCGGTGGACCTTGACGGCACCGTGTCCCGCGGCGGCGATGAGGCCGAGCCGTGCGGGGGTCAGCCGGTCGCCGCGCGCGGCAACCCTATCACTCGAATGGACATCGGTCCCGCGGTGCAGGATGTTGCGGTCCGATTCGGCCGTGTTGAAGCAGACCACGGTTGAATCCTCGATTCGGCAGAACTCTTCCGAGATTACGGCTTCTGCACCCTCTGGAATCAAGGCTCCGGTGGTCACACGCACCGTTTCCCCTCGATTCATGCGGACCGGCCGGATATCACCGGCAGCGCAGCTGCCGACCAGTTTCAACCCGATCGGGTTATCGCGCGATGCGGCGCTGAGATCCTCCGGCACGACCGCAAATCCATCCTTGCGGGAGGTGCTGATGGAGGGGCTGTCAACCAACGACGTCAGGTCCGCCGTCAGAACACGCCCGACGGCGGCCAGCAGGGGTAATTCCTCCTCCTCGCCCGGAGCGATATGATCCAGGGTGAGTTGAAGTGCTTCCGTGAAACCGATAAACGTCCTCATGGGATTCGCCCGCTTTCACTTAACCCTACAGCGTACCGGGTGCTTCCCGGCAAGCCGTCATGGCAGGAGGGGTAACCGGAGTTTAGAAAAGCCGCTTGAGAAGAACCCATTGGAGGAATTGAGTGTATACTCTCCAGGCGTTCCGGCCATACCCCCCGGCCATCACCCAGGCGCCGGGGACAGCCAGCGTTTGCAGGAATGTATATACAGTCTGATCGCGCTCCAGAAGCTGCTCCAGGGTGAGGCGGAGGCCGGCCGTGGAGGGCAGCTCGTCCAATTCATAGGGATCCGCACCGCAGACCACCAGCGCGATGTCCGGTCGGCCGAAGTCCGACAGGCGCTCCAGGCTCTCCCTCAGCCGCCGATTGTAGAGGAGTTCCTCGCCGGGTTCAATCGGTATATCGATGGTGCTGGGAACAAAGGAAAGGTTCAGGCGCCCGTTCGTGTCGCGCTCCGGCTGATCGAGCGGCCAGCCCCTCGCCATGTGGATGCTCAAGGTCGAAATGGACTCGTCGCCTGAAGTGATGGCGGCTGTTCCGTCGCCCTTGTGGGCGTCGAGATCGATGACCCAGGCGCGGCGGATGCGATTCTCGGACTGCAGCCGGCGCAGGGCGATGACCAGATCGTTGACCAGGCAGAATCCCGCGCCGCCATGCTTCTGGGCGTGGTGCATGCCGCCGCCGAAGTAAAAACAGAACCCACGTTCCAAAGCCGTCTGCCCGCATTGAACCGTTCCCGCCGCCCTCTTGAGAATTCGCTCGAAGAGGGCCGCCAACGGGAGGCGGGCACCGGCCGGGTTGAAACGATGGTAATTTCCGCTCGGGTCGATCAGCTCATAGGTACGGGTGATCTCGGCTTCCAGACCGTCTGAAAACAGCCGGTCGACATAATCCGCGGAGTGAACCCGCAGCAGGTCTTCGCGGGTGATCCGCTCCTGGATCGTGCCGATGTGCCAGGCATCCATCCGGCTCCCGAGTTGCGGGTGGGACGACAGTCGCGCAAAGGTTTCCGAGGCGCGGCTGTCCATTACGGGAATTTCGATCCCGAACTCAAGCAGGCTGTGGGGCTGACGCGGGTCGTAGAGGATCACACGTTATCCTCGGAGCCGATAGCCGTTATTTCGCAGGGGGAAGCTTAAAGGAAGCAAGCACTCCTTCGAAGGTCTTCAGGTCATTTTGAAAATAATCCTCTTGGGTCGCACCGTAACGGATGTTGTAGAAGGTGTTGTCTTTGATAAAACCGTAATAGATCGTTTTGAAGATATACCCGTCCAGATCCGTATAGACGAAAGCCAGCCGGAATCCGTTGTGGCCGTCGATGCGTGCGGGGATGTTTTCAGTTACGCTGAAATTGCGGATATTGGGATCGTGCAGGATTTCATTGATGATGATCTCTGCGGTCTCCTCCGGCATCATGCCCGCGCGCATCGTTTTCTGGGTGAATTGAAACGGCTGGGTCAGCGGGCGCTCTCGAATTAAAACGAACTGCTTGTAGCCGCCCTCCCTGGTCATGAAAAGCATGGGCTCTTCGGTGGCGACGGTTTTCCACCCTTCCGGAACTGCGGCGTTGAACGTATACAGCGGTTTGCTCCCGCCGGCGTGCGCGCAGGAAGCCAACAAGGCCGCCAGAAAGATGCAGATCCAAAAACGATGTTTCATGGGGTTTCTCCTTCAATCAATGTGCTGCATTGGGTTAGATAGTTGCGAATATAGGCGTTGTCGTTCGATTGTGGTGATAGGTCCAGGGCGTTTTGAAAAAATGTTCTCGCCGCTCGGGCCTGCCCCTGTTTAAGGTACAGAAGGCCCGCTGCCTTGCGAGGTTCAGGGTAAAAGGGGTCTGAGACAATGGCTCGGTCGTGGTGACCCATTGCCCGATGCTCGTCTCCGGGTTCGTCGCGTTGCCGGTACAATTCCCCCAGAAGATAATGAACACGGGCGTTCTCGGGGTCTTCTTTTAACAATCGCCGGGCACAACCCAGGGCCGATTCCCATTCGCCGCGTTGGATTTCTAGTTCAAGCTGGGAAACCAGCAACGGATGCAGGCGTTTGCTGAAGGCGATCGGATCGCTCGGCCGGCCAGCCGCATCAAGGGCGGCCGAAGAAAGCATCTTGGACATCCGGTCGGCGCGCTCATCGGTTTCTTCCGCACCGGCCCCTGATTTTAAATGTTCAAATATTTCAAAGGCTTTATAAGGATCATAGTTGGCCTTGATGAGCATGTCAAGCCCCGCGCGATCCGCGTCCTGCTCCAGGCTCCGCCGCAGATCCTGCATGGTGTCCATCGACCCGGAATTACCTTGGGCCGGGGCCATATCGCGAAACCAGGACAGAGAGTCGGACAGCTCTCGACCGGTAAACGAGCCGTCGGCTTCTCTTTGCGACAGCGTCGCCACTTGCAAGGCATGCTGTCGGGTGATGTGAACGATTTCATGGGCGAGCAACAATGCCAGCTCGGATTCGTGTTCCAGACGCGCGAGAAGGCCGGTATGGATGTATATCGCTCCATCCGGGAACGAATAGGCGTTAAGGGTCGTGTCTTTGACCAGAATCACCTTCGGCATGTAGACCTGATTGGGGTCGTCAGTCATCAGAGTTACTATGACCTGCTCGATAAACCGTTCCATTTGCGGGTCGCGATACAATACGCATTGCCGGGCGATGGCGGCCTGTTCTCGGCGGGCTTCGAAGCTCAGCAGTTGGGTCAGACGCTCAATGCGGGTTTCTTCAGTGAAGCGCAATGCTCCGGGTGCGGTGCAGCCCGAGAACATGGTTATCGCGGTCAGGACCATGAAAGCCGCCCTGGCACACTCGGCCGTCTGAGCGCGATGGAAAATGGACATGAAAAACTAGGTCCCAATGAGGATGGGGTTGCTTGCTTATGTATCGGACGAATCCCTGCCGATCTTGAGCGGATCATTACCAAATGGCGCGAATCTGCATTTCAGAAGTATATGAACGTGTAGATCCAAAGAGGTGTTTAGATGTGGAAGATCGGCTAACGGGTTGACCGTTATGAAAAAATTCCAGGAATTATTAGCAGGTTACTTCTAATGAAACGGCAGCGTCCAATAGCTGCCGTCCATCCGCCAAGACTGGTTCCATCGCTTTGACGCTTCTCTCCTTTTTTTTCTGGACAAACGCAAGGAGATGGTTATAATGTGCCATCTAAAAAAAGGCTACTTGCTTCATATCACACTAAAAGGAGGAATAGAAAAATGAAAAAGTTGTTGCTGCTGCTTGTCGCCGCCATGCTGATCGCCGGCTGCACCTCGGAATTTTACAAACATCCGACCCTGTTCGGAAGCAATTCCCACGTTGCTTTCAGCTGGTGGGGGTACAAGAACCCCACTTCCGAAGCTGCCAAGATGTCAGCCAGCGAGGGCTGGTGGGGAAAGGAAATTCCGTACGTTCCCGCAAAATAGTTGAACCAGAACCCATCCCGATAACATCATAAAAAGGCAGGATGATATCATCCTGCCTTTTTTATTAGAACCGGGTTAGTTGTTCATGTCGATGCCCCCACGGCTTGACGGGATGACCCCCTGCGCATATAGTTCAACTTCCGGACAAAGGCACCCTCGATCAAATGATCGACACGCCAATTTTTCCGAACGACATTTGGAAAGAACGCTTTTTGCGCTCTATCGTTAGCCATAGCTTTGGATTGGAGGCGCGTGATCGGTTCCGTACCGGGATGAAGATTGCCATCCTATTCCTTATAGTGTTTTTGGCGTCCTGTTCGGTTCATAAGAAAATGACCACCCTCAGCGCCGCATCTTTGGTGGAGGACGTCGCCAGGGCCTCTTACAAACAGAGCGATCTGGGGGTAATCCGCATGGGCATGCCGGCATACCTGATGCTCATGGATGGTATGGTGGAAAGCTGGCCGGACAACGAGCGGCTGCTGATATCCGCTGCCCAAGCCTACTCCTCCTACGCGGCGGCCTTTGTCGGTTCCGACGACACGGCGTTGCGAGATCCTCTCCTGCTGCGGGCCAAAGTATACGCGCTGAAGGCCCTCGAACAACGCGGAATTTCAGAACCCCTCACATCGCCCTTCGACCAATTCGAGCACCAGGTGGGGCAGACGAAGCGTTCCGACATCGCTTATCTTTTTTGGGCGGCCTCCTGCTGGGGCGGCTGGATCGGCGCCCGCTCCACATCCATCACCGCTGTGGCGGAGTTGCCGCGCGCAGAGGCCCTGATGCGGCGGGCGCTGATTCTTGACGAGACCTATCATTACGGCGGGCCGCACCTCTTCATGGGGGTTCTCTATGCCTCCCGGCCTCAGGTGGCCGGCGGCAGTCTCGAACGTTCGAGGCAGCATTTTTTAAAAGCGATCGAGATCGGGCAGGGCCACTTCCTCATGACCCACGTCTACTATGCGGACACGTATGCGCGCAAGGTTCTCGATCGCGAGCTGTTCGTTGCCACGCTCAAAAAAGTCCTCGACACTCCGGCCGATGTCGTACCCGAGCTGACCCTGATGAATACCGTTGCGCGGAAGAAGGCCGAAGCCCTGCTTGAAAAGGCCGATGAATTCTTTTGAAGGAGGCCCCGCCATGCGCCGACCGGCGTATCCTGTCTATGCAACCGTCTGGTTCCTGCTGTTCGCTGCACTGCTGACGCCGCAACCCGCCGCCGGCCAGTCGCCCGTCACCCTTAAACTGGCCACGCTGGCTCCGGACGGCAGTGCCTGGATGCAGGTGCTCAAGGCGGCCGCCGAAGAGGTCCAGCAAAAAACCGGCAACGCCGTGCAATTCAAAATTTATCCGGGCGGGGTCATGGGCGATGAGCGCGATATGGTCCGCAAGATGCACATCGGGCAGATCCACGCCGCCATGCTCAGCTCGGCCTCGCTGGCCTCGCTGTTTTCCGAGATCGATGTGCTGCAGATGCCATTTCTTTTCAACAGCTACCCGGAAGCGGACTTCGTGGTCGAGAAGATGGGAGACGGTTTCAGGAGCGGCCTTGAGAAAAACGGTTATGTGGCATTGGGCTGGTCGGAGGCCGGCTTTGTCTACCTGATGTCGACCGTGCCGGTGGACACCCTGGAGCAACTTCGCAAAGCCAAGGTCTGGATCTGGAGCGACTCTCCCATGGCCAAGGCCATCTTCAGCGAAGCGGGCGTCGCCGGTGTGCCGCTGGCCATCAGCGACGTTCTGGTCGGGCTTCAGACCGGACTGGTGGAGGTGGTCTATGCCCCGCCTTCGGTCGCCATCGCCCTGCAGTGGTTTACGCGCATCAAGCACCTGACCGACGCACCCCTGAATTACATGCTGGGCGGCCTGGTCGTCAAGAAGGACGCCTTCGACAAAGTCAGCCCACCTCACCAGGCGGTCGTTCAAGCGGTCTTTCAGCACCACATGAGCCGGTTGAAGGAGATCATTCGCGCCGAGAACCAGGAGGCCCTATCCGTGATGCAAAAGCAGGGGGTGAAGATCCTCGCCCCGCCGAAATCCACGGTCGCCGAGTTCAAGACGATTTCGGAAAAAGCCATGCAGAAGGAAGAAGGGCACAAGTTTTCCCTCAAGACCCAGGAACAGGCTTTTGCTTGGCTGAAGATCTTCACGGGGGGCAAACAGTGAGATTCTGGGAGCGGCTGGACGCATCCATCGGCAGACTGGAATTAGCTCTCGTAGTGCTTTCCGTGGCGTTGATGATGGTGACCGCTTTTGCTCAGATCGTCCTGCGCAACGTCCTGGGGGTCGGTCTGTCCTGGTCCGAACCCCTCGTGCGATACCTGGTGCTGTGGGTCGGCTTTATCGGGGCTTCTCTGGCCACCCGGGAGGGGCGACACATCACCATCGAGGTCTTCAAGCTGAAGCCGTCGGCTACCGGGCGGCGTTACCTGACGGCCGTCTCCCAGATGTGCGCCCTTGTCGTCTGTGCAGCGATGACCTGGGCCGCGGTGAAGTTTGTCCACGACGACGCCCAGATCGGCCACCGAACGTTCCTGGACCTGCCCACCTGGATCCTTGAGTCGATCATCCCGGCCGCCTTCGCGGTCATGAGTCTGCGCTTTTTGTTGCGAACGATCCGGGCGCTGCGCAGAGACAGCGACCTGCAGGACCTGCCGCCGCTATGACCTCCTTGTTGATAAGCGCTGCCGCCCTGCTGCTGCTGCTCATCGGGACTCCCGTCTTTGTCGTCATCAGCGGGCTTGCCTTATATTTTTTCGCTGCAAACGGGATTGACCTTTCGGCCGTCATCATCGAAATTCACCGCCTGGCCACCACGCCGGTGCTGGTGGCGATCCCGCTGTTCACCTTTGCGGGCTATCTGCTGTCGGAAAGCGGCGCTCCGCGCCGACTCATCCGACTGGCCGATGCGTTGCTCGGCTGGCTGCCCGGCGGCCTGTCCGTCATCGCGCTCGGAACTTGCGCGATTTTTACGGCGCTCACCGGCGCGACCGGCCTTACCATCATTGCGCTGGGCGGGATCCTGCTTCCCGCCATGGACCGCGGCCAGTATCCAGAGCGCTTTTCCCTGGGGCTGCTCACCACCTCCGGCACCCTGGGCCTTCTGTTTCCGCCAAGCCTGCCGCTGATCGTCTATGCGATCGTTGCCAAGGTCGGCATCGGAGATCTCTTCATGGCCGGTCTCCTGCCGGGCGCGCTGTTGGTGGTGGGCCTCTCGGCTTACAGCATCTTCGTAGCCGCCCGCTGCCGGGTGCCCCGCAAGCGCTTCAAGACCGCCGAGCTGGCGGCAGCCATTCGGGAATGCGTGTGGGAGCTGCCGCTGCCGTTGGTGGTGCTGGGCGGGATCTACACCGGCTATTTCGCGGTGAGCGAGGCCGCCGCCATTACAGCCATGTACGTGTTCGTCGTGGAAGTGATCATTCTGCGCGACATCCGCTGGGGCGGTTTGCCGGAGCTGATCAAGCAGAGCATGGTGCTGGTGGGCGGGGTGCTGATCATTCTCGGCGCGGCCATGGGTCTGACCAACTATCTCATCGACGCCGAAATCCCGATGCAGATGCTGGATCTGTTTCAGACCCACATCAGCAGCCGGCCGGCGTTTCTGCTGGTGCTTAACTTGTTCCTGCTGGCGGTGGGCTGCACCATGGGGATTTTTTCAGCGCTGGTGGTGGTGGTTCCCCTCATCGCCCCGATCGCCCAGGCTTATGGAATCGATCCCATCCATCTCGGGATCATATTTCTGACCAACCTCGAGATCGGCGCTTCCATTCCCCCTCTGGGGATCAACCTTTTCATCGCCGGACTGCGCTTCGAGCGCCCGGTGCTCAGACTGTACGCAGCCTGCCTGCCCTTTGTCGGCTTGTTGCTCGCGGCCCTCGCCCTGATCACCTATTGGCCCTGGCTGAGCCTGGCGCTGCTGCGCTGACGTGCAGCGGCGCACCAAATGAAGCTGAACGTCCACTGAGACAAACGGCCTGCTATTCCTTGCGCCAGCCGTTGAGCATTGAACCAATTATTTTTCGCCCTTGGCAGCCAGGAACGGCCCGTATTTCTTGTCCGTTTCCATGATGTGTTTAGCCAGCCAATCCTTCAGGAAATTCGTGATCTGGATCGGACTCGCGAGGGATCCCTGGCGGAACTGCTCATGGAGATCCTTGACCTTCCGGGCCATTTTGTCATGTCGTGCCTTGTGGTCCTCATACCCCGGGTACCGGTGAGTGGACATGACCTGTTCTTCGGCGGCGAAGTGGGTCTTGGTGTACAGCAGGAGGTCGTTGAGGACCTTGCCGAGCGCATCCTTGCCCTTGCCGGCCTGCATCGCCTCGTAGAGCTCATTCAGGAAGCCGACGAGTTTTTGGTGCTGTTGATCGATCTTGGGGATCCCGACACTCATTTCGCTGTTCCAATTGAAGAAAGCCATGATGTTCAATCTCCTTGATGGGTGAAATGCGCTGCCTTTCGGCCGATAGGGAATATCGGCGGTCCGGCGGCCAACTTGAGGCGTTATTGCAGCCGTCCAAATTGACAGGACGGATCACAGCGAGTAGCATTTAATGGGTTGAGACCAAGGAGTGCTTATGCGAAAAAAAGGCTGGTTCCTTTTAATATTGTTTATCATTCTGGCGGCTCCCCTGCAGGGGGGCACCGTCGAGGACGTTCGCATAAAAACTCCCGGGTTCCAATCCCAGATTGCCGTCGAACCCGTCGCGAATGCCCAGCAGGCAGTCGTTTCGGTCATAGGCCCGGATGGTGAACCGATCCGGGGACTGGGACCGCAGGACTTTGCGATGGGCGTCGGCATCCACAAAGCCCGCATCACCTCGCTTGAACCGCTGCTGTACAGCCAGGCGACACCCGTCAACCTGGTGATGGTCATCGATAATTCCATCTCCATGAAAGAACGGGGTGCCGTCGACTTCCTGCTCGCCGCTCTGGAGGGTCTTTTGAAGGATGTGCGCCCCATCGACAACGTGCACGCCGTCGTGTTCAGCGACCGGGGGGTGAAGCTGGGGGGCGGCCGCAGCTCGACCGTACGGCCTTTTAAAGCCGGCCAGGCATCGGATTGGAAACGATTTTTTGCAGAGGTATTTGACCGGGGCATCACCACTAAAATCTACCTCCACGATGCCATCATGGGCGGTATCGACGCCGTAAAGACCATGCCGTCCAAGGAAAAGAAGCTGATGGTGGTATTCTCCGCTGGTGAAGACCTGAACAGCTGGACCAGCCGCACCGAGATCGAGAACGAAACCCGGGGAATCAGGAATTTTCAGATTTTCTGCATCGACTACATGCCGGATGAGAAGACCGATAAGTTACTGACGAGCCTGGCAAGGGATCATCACGGCCGCATCTGGAAAGCACGATCCGCAACCGAGCTCGTGCCGATGTTTCAGGACTTAAAGAACGCCATTCTTCAAAAATATCTTCTGACTTATGAGCTGCTCAATCCGATTGCGTTCGAGCCCAAGATCCTGAGCTTGGACGTCCCCTCCACCACGACGGGCGAGCCGGCGACGAACATGGTGTTTTTTCCGACCGGAAAGAGCGAAATCCCAAACCCATACGTCCAGTTCAAAAGCAGCTCGGAGGTCGATGCCTTCCAGCCCGATCGACTTTCGGGAGTATCGCTTCGCTATTTCAACATCCTCAACTTCGTCGGCCAGGCGCTGCGCGATCTGCCCGACGCACGGATCGGTATCGTGGGCTGCACCTCCGACTACGGACCCGAAAAAGACAACCTGGCGCTTTCACAGGATCGAGCCGATGCAGTGAAAGAATACCTCCGGCGCATCTGGGGCATCCATGCTGCACGCATGCTGATCGAGGCCCGCAATCTGCCTGCCGAGCCGTCGCCGGGCGGGACGCGCGACGGCCGGCTTGAGAATCAACGGGTCGAATTTTTTTTTGATTCGGACATCGCCCAGTCGCGGGCCGCCGGCAGGCTGATCGCAGAGACTTCCAATCAGGATGCCGTTCAGGTTAAGCTCGACCTCGCTGCATTACCGAACGTCGTCGACAGCGAGCTTCTGATTCAGTCCAATGACCGAACCCTGGGGGCGGTGTCGGCCAAGGCCGCTCCCCTTCCTTCGCATTCATTTCGACTGGACGACCTCGGCCGCGACCGTTTGGCGCGCTTGAGCTCAATGGAGGCCGTCGTTCGAGTGACGGCCCCCGACGGCAATGTGTATGGAGTGTCTTCGTATCTCTGCCAGATCAAGGCCCATCCCACGGTGATGATTTCCGAGCTGGCCCTTCCGCTCTACGGTGCGGTGAAGCTGGATCCGGAGACCGTAACGGTCGAGGAGATCACGGTCATCGACAGCTCGCCGCTGCTCAATTATATTTACTTCGAGACCGGGCGTTCCGACATTCCCGGCCGCTATGCGCTCTTCACCTCACCGGTCGAAGCCAAGGCATTCGACGCCGCCGCTTTGAAAGGCACAACGGAAAAATATCGGCATGCGCTCAACATCATCGGCCAGCGGGCAGCCGATCGGCCC
>JALOPB010000382.1 GCA_025454115.1 Desulfobacterales bacterium
CGGCGGTATCGACGCCGCCAACGTGGCGGCAAAATCGGAAGGGGCCCAGCGCCGGCTCAACGAGCGCAACGGGCTTCTCGACCTCGCCCAGAAAGACCTCGACACGGCGCAGTCCGCAATAGATTCCATTCTTGCCCTGAAAGACGAGGCAGGGGGCCTCGACTCGCTGCGCGCCGCTGCCTTGAAGGAAGCCCGCGAGCCTGGGGTTGCGGAAAAGATCCAGGCGCTTTACGCCAACGCCTCCACGGCGGCCGAGGCCGGCGACTTCGAAACCCTGCGAACCGCCCGCCAGGCATTGCAATATGTCCATGACACGCTGCGGCAGGAATACTCCATCCAGATTGTATCGCGGCCGGGCACACCCAGCGGCGTCTGGCGCACCCCGGCCCACAGCCGCACGGCGCGGAACTATTACCTAATCGTCGAGGCGGTTACCGCCAGCGGGCAGCGGCTCAAGCTGCCCATTACCTCGGAGGAAGACGGCAAGGTCCGGACGATGAGCGAGTGGGGGCTGCGGGTCGATCAGCAGGCCTACGAGCAGGTGCGGCGGGACAAGGAGGCCGACGGCATCGTGAACCGTAAGCAGGTGGGCGCCAAAAAGCGCGGCTTTCTTACGCCGGAATACAGCGTGCCCACCACGGGCGCCGCGATCGCCGAATGGTAGAGGGTGGGGTCATGATTCACGGAAGGGACCAACTGAACGTCATCGACGAGCACGTTGCGACGGCGCAAAACGTCATCGAATCCATCAATCGACGCCAGGCGGAGGCCTCCCGGCAGCTCACGGAGATCCGCAACCAGACCGCCGAGGAGTTCCGCCGGTTGGCCAGGTTCCGGCTGGACGAGTTGACTGCCAACCGGGTGATTGCCCGCCTGGATGAGACCGACCGCGCGGTGCTGAGCCTGCTGGAGCGGCGGGCCCGGGAGCTGAACGAGCTGGAGGCCGGGATCCAAGAGATTGTGGCCCGGCAGTCCGCCCTCACCTTCGAACGCGAAGCGGTCGTGCGGCGCCGGGACGAGCTGGTGACCGAGATCGACCGGCAGGCGGCCGACATCCGCGCGCAGCTCGCTACGCAGGAACCGTATCGGGCGCAGGAGAAAAGCGCCGGCGAGGCATCGGCCAAGGCCGAGCGCGCCGAGGCCAAGGCCGCCCAGGCCGAGGCCGACCGCGAAGAAAAGGGGCGGCCCTACCGAGAGGATGCGCTGTTCATGTACCTGTGGAACCGTCGCTTCCTGACTCCGGACTACACCGGCGGCGGTCTGACCCGTGCGCTGGACGGCTGGGTGGCGAAGCTGATCGACTTCGCGGACGCCCGCAGCAACTATTTCATGCTGACCGAGCTGCCGCTGCGGCTGCGGGAGCATGCCGAACGGCAGAAAGTCATCGCGGCCCAGGAATCCGTAAAACTTCGGAGCCTGGAAGAGCAGGCCTTGCAGGTCGAGGGCCTGCGGCAGAAGAACGAGGCGCTGCTGGCGACCCGCAAGGAGATCGAGGGCATCGAGGCCCGCATCGAAGCGGCGGAAAAACAGCACCAGGCCCTGATCGAGAAGCGGGCGGCTTATTCCGGCGCCTCCGACGAGCTCGCTCAGCAGGCCCTACAGCTCCAGGTCTCCGAAATCAAGAACGAGCCTCTGGCCAATCTGCTTCGGGAGGCCAAAACGACGAGCCGGCCGGAGGACGACGTGATCGTCAGCCGGATCCGCGACCTCAAGGAAGCGGAGCAGACTCTTTCGGCCGAGATCGAACGCCTGCAATCCGAGCTGCAGCGCCAGCAGAAGAGCTTTCAGGAGATCGAGGAGCTGCGGCGGCGTTTTCGGCGCAGCGGCTACGACTCCGGGCATTCCTATTTCCCAGGCGGTCTCGACCTGGCGGCGCTCCTGGCCCTGCTGATGTCCGGTCGAGCGTCGGGACAGGACGTGTGGGGTCGGATCGGCCGCGAGCAGGAGTTCCGGCCGCCCCGGCACCGGCAAGGTCAGGGCGGCGGTGGAGACTTTTTCCCCGGCGGCTTCGGCAGGGGCGGCGGAGGGAGTTTTCCGGACATCTTCGGCGGGGGCGGTGGTTCCGGTGGAGGAGGCGGAGAAATCGGTGGCGGGGGTTTCCGCACCGGCGGCGGGTTCTAGTGCGGCGGTTTCATTGCCGGGATGCTTCTGATCAGACTCTTTACGGTGGGGGACCCTCCTGCCTTCGGCGCTTCCAAGTCATGACGCCTTCGAAAACGGCCCGATTTTGGTGCAGCGCTTTCTCGCGAAGCCAAGAGCAGAAAAAAACGGATTAACCGACGATACGGAAAGACATGGGGGTATCACATGGTTCGAAACACGATATTACCAAGAGCCGCCTGGAGTTCTTTGCGGTTCGGCGCAGTGGCCATGGCCGTGATCACGATTCTGTGGTCCGGCCCGGTATTGGCTGAAGGGGAGAAGCCGCAGCCGACGACGACGGCCAACCCAGAGGTCCCCGTCAAAGAGTTGGAGCTGCTGGTGCGGCCGCTGACCAAGGACGACCTCAAGGTCGAGGCCAACGGATGGCTGGGGGTGCTCAAGGAGCATGTCACTCAGGTCGGCCGGAACAAAATCGAGGCGATGAAGGCCGATGGCGACGCGAAGGCCAAACTCCTGTCTGACGCCACTCAGCTGCAGGAGCGGCAGACCGCCCTGATCGATCGCGTTCAAGCGGTGGTCGAGGAGCTCCGGAAAAAGGGCGGAGAGGCGGATGTCTACGATAAATACCTCAAAACGGTTTCAGGCATTAAAGTCGACGCAACGGATGCCCAGGGCAGCTGGAAGCTCGTGGCCGGCTGGCTGACTTCCGCGGAGGGAGGGCTGCGGTGGGTGAGGAACATTCTGATGTTCATCCTCACGATCGTCGCTTTTAAAGTCTTGGCGGCCATCGTTGGAACGGCCATCCGCAAAGCGGTCTCGAAGATCGGCGGAGCCTCCGAACTGCTCAAAGATTTCATTGTGAACAGCATCCGCAAGGTGACGCTGGTCGTGGGGCTGGTGATCGCCCTTTCCATGCTGGAAGTGAACATCGGGCCGTTCCTGGCAGCCATCGGAGCCACCGGGTTCATTCTGGGGTTTGCCCTGCAGGGCACGCTGAGCAATTTCGCGGCGGGCCTGATGATCCTGCTCTATCGGCCCTATGACATCGGCGACTCCGTCAACGTAGCGGGAACCAGTGGCACGGTGTCTGCCATGAGCCTGGTGTCGACCACTCTGTGCGCTGACAACCAGGTCATCACCATTCCAAACAGCTCTATCTGGGGCGGCATCATCACGAAGGGGTCGGCACCCAAGACGGAAATCGACCAATCCTTGCGCATTGAACCCAACATCCGACCTACTAAAATCGAAGCAGAAACCCGAAGATCACCGGCGAGGTTAGCGGCTTTACCGACAGTACGGGTTCAGAGGCGCACAACCAAAGGCTCTCGGAAGCCCGGGCCAAGGCCGTGTGCGATTATTTCATCAAACAAGGCATCGCGCCGGAGCACGTCCGGGCCAAGGGGTTCGGCGAGACCAATCCGGTGGCGTCCAACGATACACTGGAGGGGCGTGCAATGAACCGCCGCGTGGAGTTGCACCCGGACAAGCGATGACTGGACCTTAAGGAACCGAGAGCTTTTTTAAAACAGTTCGGGCTATTTTACCGTCACCTTGGCTTCTGCTGTGATTTTACCCAAATGAAAGACCCGATCATAGGGTTCGCCTGCGATGTCAAGGGTCGCAGCGGTGGAAAAGAATGATGACCAGGCGCTGCGGGTCGCACTCGGCGAAAATTGGAGGCGCTTCATCCCCACGGACGATGTCGATCGGGAAGATGTCGATGCCTTTCTCGCGGCCTGGAACACGTCTCATAAGATGGTAGCCGACGCGGAAAGCCGCGTGCACCTGGCGGTGGGGGCGGACGAATGGATTTTGCCGATCCCGATCGTCAAG
>JALOPB010000383.1 GCA_025454115.1 Desulfobacterales bacterium
CGTTCGGCGAACATCTCGGCATGCCGCATCTCGTCGATCGCGATCAGCTTCACCTTGGCGGCCAGCTCGCCGTAGTCCTTATCGTCCAGATTGTAGTGCTGGTTCATGTACTGGTGAATGGCGTGCAGCTCCATCGCACGGGCCTTGTTGAGCGCCTCGATGACCTTCTTCTTGCGTTCCTCCCGGGGTTGTTGGGCCATTGGATACCTCCTTGGTGGATGGGTTGAATTTCTTCTGTCCTGTCGGCTGCTGTCGGCATTCAATACACCACGCACGTTTTTGTCAAGAGTGGAGCTTCATCACCGTTTCGATTCGCGCAACGGCATCAGACGCCGTCCCGAGGGCCGTTCATCTGCTCCACCCATCGGTATAGCGACTCCCGGAAATGATAAGCCAGCAGGGCCAGTGCCAGACAGACCGCAACGACGACGGCCAGAAGGAAATAATCTTGATTGTAAAGCGATGCGCCTTGTAAGCTGAGGACAAAGGTTCCCGGCATCCGCCCGATGCAGGCCAGGACGGCAAAGACTTTGATCGGCAGGGTCGTCAGGCCCAGGGCGAGGCTGAGGTAATCCTTGGGGAACCCCGGGATGACAAACATTAAAAAGACGGCGATGACCCCCTGCCGATTGATCAGGCGGTTGATGCGCTTGAATTTTTCCTCCGGAATGAATTGCCGGACCAACCGAGCGCCGAAATACCGCCCGATGCCGAAGTTGATCAGTGAGCCGATGCCGAGCCCGATGCTGGAGTAAAGGAACCCCGGCAGGGCTCCGAACAGATACCCTCCGATGAAACCTGTGGCTTCCCCGGGAACCGGTGCAGCGATAACCTGAGCCACCTGGATACCGATGAACACCAGGGGTGCCCCCCATCCATAGGACTCGATGGCCGACCGGATCCACTCGCGGTCCGATATCAGCGTCAACCATCGCCGAACCTCCATCCAGGCCGCCGGCGAGAGCAAGAGAAGCCCCAGCAGCAGAGCAACCCCAAACGCAATCAAGAGAGTGGCCGTTTTTCTGCTCATCGGCTTCAATACGGATGGCTTTCTCCAGTTCACCCGGATTCGAGGTATTCGGACCCCAGGCGTCACGTTCATCGTTTGCGAATGGGGGTCCGTTTCCACTCGCGGGTGTTGTACGCTTCAACGGCGTTCGGGTCGAAGCCGTTTTCATCGGTGTAGAGCACATCGCCCTGATTGTTCACCCAACGATAGCGGTAGCGCGAGGTGTCCTGCTCGGTTTGGCCGTTGAACGGGTTAGTATACTCCTCCTGCCCGGAGATGAACAGCCACTGTTCATGGCGCATCTCGGCGTGCGTGCGTCGGCGATTTTCGACGATTTGGTTGGCCACATTCGTTATGTAGCGCTGGGTTTCAAGGGCCGCCTTGGCGCGTTCACCGGACGCCCGAGCGACAGCCGCGGCCCATTGCGGGTTCATCTGTCGGGATGACCGAATACTGTCCAAGGCCGGCTTCCACTCATCGAAGCGGGCTGCCGGCGCCCGGAACAAGATAGTGTCGTCGTTGGACCACATGAAGGCGCCGCCGCGGGCATCGGCGATGGTGGTGGTCAAGACTTCGCGGTAATGCACGCCCGCTTCCCGGTATTCGACCGCCAGGGCCAGGGTTTCAAAGCGTGTTGGAGCCAGCCCCATCTTTTGCAGGTTCCGGTTGACCATCTCGGCCCGGTGCGCGTAGGCCGCCGCCACCTCCGGAACCGGTTCCTCGACAATGATACGGGCCTCCGCTGCTTGAGGCCGCACCGTCTTGAACAACTCAATCAGAAACTGTCGAGCGCCGACGATCGGGCGCACCGGCATGCCCTGATAATACATTCCAGGGCGGAAAGCCCCCCAGCCGGTGGGAGCCAGGCTGAGGTCGGCGTAGTTCCAGGCCGGCGCCCAGTGCAGCATGACGCTGCCACCGGCATCCGCCTTGACGGAGAGGTCGCACTTGGGGGTGATGGTGTTCCCCGGCCCGTTCATCTGCAGCGGGTTGACGTTGAAGACCCCGCCCTCGACGATCCAGCCTTTGGGGAGCAGAAAGGAGAAAGCCCGTTCCTTCGGCTCCCAGGTCCGTTGCATCAGCAAAGCGGCGGTGCGCTGATCGAGGCCGCCGAACGCCTCTGAAGCGAAGAGGATCAGCAGGATGAGCAGAGCGGGCTTCGGAAATCTCGGCACGGGAACCTCCGGTTTCGCGATGGATGTCACACGTCGGTTGGGATCGAAAGATGGTTCCGTTTCACCTTAGCACAGCCGATGACGCGCCTCAACGCCGCCGGGAGAAATTGGACACGAAGCCTGCCGCACTGGGACTGGCGCGAACCGATTCATGCCTTACCATGGGCATGCAACCAACATTGCCATTACTTGAATACGACGTTCGGAGGCTGGATCATGGATCAACCGGTGAACGGGTCGCTTCGCTGGCTGCTGCTGGCCGGCAGTCTCAACATGTTTCTGGCCGTGGCCTTGGGTGCCTTTGGTGCCCACATTCTCAAGAACAGGCTGGCGCCGGACCTGATGGTGATTTTTCAAACCGGCAATCAATATCACTTCTATCACGCCTTGGGGCTGTTGGCCGTTGCAGCCGCGGCTGGGTTTGTCCCGGGTTCGCGGCTCATCCGTTGGAGCGGTATGTTCATCATGGCGGGGCTCGTTCTTTTTTCCGGCAGCCTTTATGCCCTGAGCCTCACCGGGCAGCGCTGGATGGGAATGATGGCGCCCTTCGGCGGCACGGCCTTCTTGGTCGGCTGGCTGCTGCTGGCCGCCGGCGTCTGGAGGGGGCGTTGATTATGGCGGTGCAATGGGGTTAGGCCAGCAGCGCAGTGAATCCCGCTGATCTGAAGTGGGCGTCCTTGCTCAAGGCTTCACGCAGGCGCAGCTCTTTCATTACGATGAAGCTGAAGCAATCGGTGAAAGACCACCGATTCCCCATGTTTTTGATAAAGGAGCTCTTCGTTTTTTCGAACCGCTCCGTGTCCATCCATATAACCCGGCACGCTTTGGAGGCAGACACCGAATGAAGCAAGGCCGGGATGACAGTTGAGCAGCCCCGTGCCATCAACAAGGTTGCGGTCTCATCCAGAACGTAATCGGTCGTTACAAACCGCAGTTTTTTCTTGGCCGCTTTTCGCATGGTATCCTGGGCGTGGTCGTACTGGTCGTCGCCGCGAACGAGCAGAGCGTAAAACCCGCTGGTGTCGATGAAGATTTCAGCTGCCATAGATTTCGCGATCCATCTGTTCGTTGGTCAGCGGGTTCCCATCAACCGCAAGCTCTCCCAGAGCATAGAT
>JALOPB010000072.1 GCA_025454115.1 Desulfobacterales bacterium
CAATACTCAGTATCAAAAAATGATTCGCAAATTACTGGATGAATATTCTGCACATCAATAGTACCAAGCCCATAACCAGCGCGTCTACTCGGACGCGCGGAAGATCGCCGCGCGCCGGCAAAGCGCATCGTTAGAAAAACAGGAGGGATCTTGGTATCTCCACGATTGGTTGCGAAAATCGAGTCAGAGGAGCCGACTCTTCTGAAAAGCGTGGCATAAGGTTTGATGGATTGACTCCAGAGGAACTCTGTAGCTCAGCGTCTGACCTATGTAAAGGTCACTCGGCAAAGTTACAAGGCATTTTGGGAAGAAGCCGTTAGGGCAGCAACGTAATGCAAACTATGTTCTTCATTGCGATGAGGCGGCCCAACACAGCGTGCAGTGGACAGATGGGTACGCGGAGCATTTTTTGAGCGTTTTCGTGGCTTTGACCTTTGTCCCGTTTCGACAGCGAGTCTCGTCCCACCCACCTGCCACTAACGCAAGCCGTTGGGCGTATAAAGAACCGCGAGTAACTCGAATCGAGAGAATCGAATATGGTACCAACTAACGATGAGTCATGCTTTCCAGCAGACATTATGCTTACCCGCGCAGCTAACGGACAATGTAACCCGTCGCGACCGTTAATCAATCTTCTCATCCAAGCACGAAATGGATACGACTGGCCTGCGGGAACAGGCGCGGTCCAAAGTCAACAGACGATTTTGAATCTTGAGGCAAAAGTCCGTGCTTATTTGGCGAATCTTACTCCCGCCAGCGCGCACGCCATAGTTGAAGCAATATCATTATGGGCGGGCAACAATGCCAATTCACATGACCAGATCGTTGCGGCATTACCCGTGCAACAAGTTCAAATGCAGAAGGCTATCTCTTGCCTCATCACCCCTGGGCAGGAGTGTATTGGCATTGATGCGTTATGCACACTTCCGGGAATCAGCCTTGTAATTGCCTCAAAGATTTTCCGTTTCTGTTCCCCGAACCAAGGTGCGGCCGTCGACAGGCATGCATCGTATTTCTTTAACTCGCTGCAGGTTGTTGGTGGGGGCGCTGCCACGCACTTTGTTCGAGAATGGGCCAACGGGCGCCATACAACTTCTAGGCTTGCCATCTACAACCAGTCCAATTATGCGTACAATAAGACCGAGTACATCTCGGCGTACTTGCCAATTCTCGCGTGCATCGCACAAGCGATGAATGCGGGTGTGGCTCTTTATACGTGTGCTGCTCGAAAGATCCAAATGAACTGGACACCTGCGGATGTTGAAATGGCGGCATATTATTGGTGGGCAACAAATGGCGTGCGATAAACCGCTCAACAACCGGTTCGAGCCGACCTTCGGCGGCTCAACCGGAACGTTATCTATTTAATCGAGTGCTATGCTGATGGCTGCAAGTGATTTGAATAAATCGCATTCTGTGCGAGATGAACGAGGAAGGAGGATCTTGACATTCCTCGTTTCTTTGCAGCCGCATCAATTTGTTTAAGCGTCATCTCTGGTACAGTATTTGGTATCCGGTATAGAAACGACCAGATAGGCGACGGCATCAGCGTAATCCGCATCAGCCATGATGTCTTCGAGTTTGGATGGAGCTGGCAACTGCTCGCCGTCTTCAATCATTCCTTTAATATGGAGAGCAAGCGCTTCTTGGGCCAAATCCTTGGCTTCATCGACGGTTTGCCCAGCGGTAACACAGCCAGGAAAGTCTGGAAAAGATACCCCAAAATCAGTTTTGGCTTCTTTATGAACGATAGCTATATAATTAGCCATGTTATTACCTCACTTGAACTTAAGCCCCGACTGGCGCTCGATGCTTTTTAATGTGCTAATCGGTATATCCTTTTTGGGATGCGGTACGGTAACGCGCCCCTTGACCTGTGGATGCCGGAATTGGGTATGAGAGCCAACTTTGGCAATTTCATACCAGCCGACGAGATCGAAACGCTGATGCGCTGTCCTCAGGACTGAGCGGCCTCCGGCAGCACTCCGCCCGGGGTGCGCACGTGGACCTCGCGCTGGGGGAAGGGGATTTCGATGCCTGGTAGAGGCTGCTTTTCACTGCACGCTCGGCGTACGACCGGACATCGATGCAGACCACGAGATCGAAGTTAAGTGAACTTTCCGCGAATTCCCCAAAAATGACGCTCGGTTTTTCGCCGATGTAAACCATCGGTTCCCGGGCGGCCACCTCCAGGAGGATGCGTTTGACCTGCTGGGGGTCGGAGTCGTAGGAAACCCCGACGGAAAGCGACGTCCAAACCAGTGGCGACGAAAGCGTGTAATTGACGATGGTGTTGGACACCAGGGTGGAGTTGGGGATGAGGTATTCGAGGTTTCCGCGGGTGCGCACACGGGTCGAGACCAGGTGGATGTCCGTGACGACGCCGATGCCGTTTTCGACCTGGATCCAGTCGCCCTTGCGGACCTTGCCGCCGAAGATGATGATGAAGCCCGCGATCAGATTGGCCGCCATGCTCTGAAGGCCCAGCCCGATGCCTACGCCGATGGCGCCGGCGAAGACCAGGAAGAACCCCAAGTCGACGCCCACGGTATTCAGGGCGATGAGCAGACCGACGGCGAAAAAGGCCAGCCGGATGATGGTGTTGATGGCATACCCCGGGCCCGTGTCCACTCCCAGGGCCGGGTAGATCCGATAGTCCAGATAGGCCTGCAGCATGCGCGACATGAAAATGAAGAAAAGCAGGATCAGCAGAGCCTTGACGATGATCCAGAAACTCAAGGGGCTTTGGCCGATCTTAAGGACGGGAAACGAGAAAACGCGTTCGATCGGATCCAGCAGCCCGAGCATATTCAACAGCAGGGCCGCCGTGCCGACCGCCGAGGCGTAGCCTAGAAACGCCTTGGCGGACTCGACCAGGAACTGGCCTCGTTCGTCATCCGCCGGCACTTTGGAGGACCAGCGCTCTAGCCCGACCCGCAGGGCGTGATAAGACAGGGCCAAAAGAAGCAAGGCGCCCACCGTCGACCAGATATTTACCAGCAACACCCGTCCGAACTGGCGAAACCCGAAACTCCATAGCAAGGCGAGCACGAATGAAAGCCCGATCAGCGGAAGATAGAAGCGCCTGAGAATTGCGACATAGTTCTGGTAGCTGCGGTACGGGAGATCGGGCAGGAACGACAAAATGGCGCGTTTGTTGAGCATCAGCAGCAGGAAAAGGCAGACCACCGAAACGGTGATGGCGAATTGCAGGAACGCCAAAACGTCTTTTCTGAAATGAAACGATTCCGCCCCCATGAACAGGGCGATGCAGGCCGCTCCGTACAGCAGCAGGAGCCGGACGAGGCCGAAAATCTTCCGCCCGTTGGACTTCGTTACCTGAAAGAGCCCCCCCGTCAGCAGTTCTCTGAAAAACCCGATCCCCAGGGCGGCTATGGACCAGAGGACCAGCAGCCGCCCCAAGAGCACGAACCAGGCGGCCTGATAGCTGATCAGCGAGTTGATCAGCGCGTAGATTCCATAGAGGAGCAAGGGGATGGCGGCCGCCACGACCACCCGCAGGACGGCCAGGAAGAAAGGATAGACGGCATCGGGAATGCGATGCCGGACGGGTCCGAGCACGACCTCAATCCGGCGCATCACACGCACCCGGCCCATGAGGCTGTAAAGCACCGCCGCTACGAAGGTGAGCACCACGAGCGACCCGGCCAGGCCCAGCACCCGGCCTTGCGCCATCACCTGCTGGAACAGTTCGGGCGCCCGCAGGGGCAGCTCGAGCAGCCACGTGTAAAGATAGTCAATGGTTTCAAGGTCCCACCCCAGGTTCGAGCGCAGGAAAAGGGTGCGAGCCTGCTTCTGGATTTCCTCCTTGACCCCGGCGGCTTCCTTGACGATGGCCTTGCCCATGTCCTCGGAAATGGAAATGGAAGGCGGTTCCTTATCACCGGCAGCGTCCTTGGGTTCGGCGGCGAAAAGCCCGGCCGGCCAACCGGCGGATAGAAGCCAAAAAACGACACCATAGAAGAAAAATCGATAAATTGGGGTCGGGTGGGTTGATTCAGGCAAATTCGATCCTCTGGAAACTTTCCGGCTGAGAATGGTTACGGCAAGAGCGTTCGGATAAAGCAGCCTCCACCCGAACCGCCGCCGGAGGCATGGCTGCCGGAGCCGCCGCCGGAGTCGCTGCCGGTATCGCCACACAATTCGATGGAGTCGCCCACCCTGGCACAGGCCGAGCTCGAAAAGTAGCTTTCATTACCGGCGGTGTCATAGGCTGTGGCCGCAAAATAATAGTCAAACCCTCTTTCGAGGCCGGTCACGGTGAAAGCCGGGTTGTTGCGATCCTGCAGTTCCTCCACTGCGATGTATCCGACCAGGTCGTAGGGCGGTCCGTCGGCGCCTTTCCGGGAATAAATCCCATAGCCGGCAAGGTCCGCCTCGCTGTTGGGGTTCCACGCGAGCGTCAGATCCATGCCGGCAGCGAGGTTTTCGAAGAAAATGAGAAACCCCATTAAAACCAGCGCCGGCACCCGGAACCGCTGAAAACCGTGTGTGTGTTGCATATCAATCTCTCCTCGTAAACATGCTAAGAGAACATCCCGACAAATGTCAAGTTTTTATGCGATGCAGCCCCTTCGTTTTTTTCTCAAGCAGTTCGGCGAAAGGCCGATAGTATCAGCTATGAAGCATGAAGCAGTCCATTCCAACTGCATGAAGGAGGTTGTCATGGGTCGATCGATTATTTGGGTTGCAGCCGCATTTCTTTTTTTGAGCCAGATGTCACCGTGCCTGGCCGAAGAGGTGAAAATCGGGGCCGGCGCGGCGCCGACGGAAAATGTTTTTAAAAAAATCATGGGTCCGATGGAAAAAGCCATCGGCGTGAAGGTCGCTCTGATTTCCAACGGACCCTCCGAGGCCTTGAAGGATCTTGACAAAGGCGCCGTGGATGCCGCTTCGGGCGGCGTCACCTTTCCGGATTGGATGGCCATGATGGACAAGGAAGGCTACCAGATCCCGGATAAAAGCGTCTACAAGCATCGCGTCATCGGCAAGGACCTGGTGAAGGTCCTGACGAACAAAGACGTGACGGTGAAACAGCTTTCGAAAGAACAGCTTAAGGGTATTTTTACCGGCGCCATTAAGAACTGGAAAGAGGCGGGCGGACCCGACAAGCCGGTGGTGCTTTTCCTGGGCAGCAAAATTCCAGGCACTCAGAGTGTGTTCCAGAAGCAGGTGCTGGACGGTGCGGCTTACGCCAAGGATGCCAAGGAAGGAACCACGGCTGAGGATCTCAAATCCAAAGTCGCCGCGACCTCCGGCGCGGTGTGTTTAGGGCCGGCATCGGGTGTCGACGGCTCGATCAATGCCCCCGAGATTCCGGAAATCGGCCGGCCGATCACCCTGATCACCAAGGGCGAGCCGTCGCCCGGAATCGTCAAGATGCTGGAATTCATCCGGGGTGACGGAAAGAAATACATTGACGGTTAACTTCGAGCCGGCGGATGCGCCGATTCCGGGAGATGCTTATGAAACGGTTCAGATTGAAAACGCTGCGGTCCAAGATCCTGCTGTCCGCCGCTCTGATCACGACCCTATCGCTGCTGAGTTTGGGGGCCTTCATGGCACTGCGGACGAAGGCGACCATGTCGACCATCCTGACATCCAAAGCGGAGTCCATGGCCACTTTTTTGGAAAAGGTGGGCATCCCCTACATCCTCAATTTCGATTACCCCTCTCTGGATGGAATCGTGGCGCAGGCGGTCAAGGACCCCGAAGTGGAGTTCGTGGTCTATTACGATGCAAAGGGCAAGGTTCTCACCCAAAACAGCCAGGAGAAGTCCGTTACCGATGATCTCCTGTTGTGGGAACGCGAACTCAAAGACCCGGACAGCAAAGCCATCGTCGGCCGCATGAAGTTCGCCTTCAGTCTGCAAGGGCTGTCGAAGCAGCTGCGACAGGACATTATGGCCATTGCGACCGCTTTGGGGGCCGGAGGGCTGATGGTCGTCCTGGCCCTGTTCTGGATCATCCGGCGGAGCATTAAGCCCCTGGACGCCGCCATCGACGAGATCACCGAAAGCTCGAAACAGGTTGCGTCGGCCTCGAGTCAGGTATCATCCGCCAGTCAGCAGCTGGCCGACGGGTCCTCGCATCAAGCGGCATCCATCCAGGAAACCTCTGCTTCATTGGAAGAGATGTCGTCCATCACGCATCGAAATGCTGAAAACAGCGAGCGGGTGGATGCCCTGATCCAACATGCCAGCCAGGTCGCCAACCAGGCCAACGCCGCCATGGCCGAGTTAAACCGTTCCATGCAGGATATCTCTGCGGCGAGCCAAGAGACATCCAAAATCATCAAGACGATCGACGAGATCGCTTTTCAAACGAACCTGCTGGCCCTCAATGCCGCCGTTGAAGCGGCACGGGCCGGAGAAGCCGGCGCCGGTTTTGCGGTCGTCGCCGACGAAGTCCGTAATCTCGCCATGCGGGCCGCCGATGCGGCGCGCAACACCTCCGGCCTGATCGAAAGCACGGTCAGCAAGGTCAGAGACGGCTCCGGAATGGTGGTCAAGACCAACACCGCCTTTTCCCAGGTGGCGGATGGCGTGCAGCAGGCGTCTACGGTGATCGGCGAAATCGCGGCGGCTTCGCGCGAGCAGGCCCAGGGCATTGCGCAGATCAGCACCGCCGTGGCGTCCATGGATAAGGTGGTGCAGCAGGCGGCCGCCAGCGCAGAGGAATCCGCCGCTTTGAGCGTCGAGATGAGCACACAGGCGGACAAACTCCAATCCGTCGTCGACCGATTGGGCGCCCTGGTCGGAGGCCGACGGCGAGAAAAAAACACAGCCGCACCGGAAACGCTGCGTGCTGATGGACCGGCAGGGCCTGTTTCCAAAATCCGGAGCGCTCCATCCGGAAAAGCGGCCGGCCGGAGGGCGGCTGCTCCCCGATCCCCATCGCCTCGCCCGCAGGAGGTCATCCCCTTGGACGAAGCAGACTTCAAGGAGTTTTAGCGGTTCGGCGGATCCTATGGAATGGCCTTGAGGGGACAGCCTTCAAAAGCCTAATCGACGACAGCGGCAGGATCTCCCGATCCTGCCGCTGCCGTTGCGAGAGGCATGCAAGAGGCGTTGCCGGTCCGGCTGACGGGAAGGGACTCGGGTCTCGGACCGGCCGGTCCAAACGTCAGACCCGCGCCCGATAAAACACCATCATCCCCCCGGCGATGAGCCCCATCCCGCCGATGTGAAACCATCGGATCGACTCGTCCAGGAGCCAGACCGAGAGCAGCGAGGCGAACGCCGGGATCAGGTTGATGAACAGGCCGGCGCGGTTGGGGCCCACCAGATCTACCCCCTTGTTCCAGCAAAAATACGCGACGATGGACGGAAACAGCGCCACATAAAGAAGACTGAAAACGGCGCCCCGGTCGAGGGCGAACGGGCCGATGACCGCAAGCTCCGCCAGGTAAACGGGCAACAGGCCGGCGGCGCCAAGTGCGAACGTGGCCGTCAGAAAGCTCAGTGCATGGATGACGGGGCGTTGCCGCAGCAGGGTCGAGTAAAGGCCGTAAAGCAGCACGGCGATGACCATGAGCAGATCGCCCTGCACGAAGGATAGGGTCAACAGGGATCTCCGGTCGCCCCTCAGCACGATCAGGCCCGCCCCGAGAAGGCACAGGAACACCCCCTTCAGCTGGCGGCCGGTCACGTTTTCCCCGTACATCAGCCGGCTCAGCAGGACGATCACGGCCGGCATGCTGGTCTGGATCAGTGCGCCATTGATGGCCGTTGTGGTGTGGACGGCCGTGTAAAGCAGGGTGTTGAAGCCGGAGATCCCCAGGGCGGCCAGCAGGAACAACCGTTTCCAGCGCCGGGTGATCTCCGTCCAGTCCAGGGCGACCTGGCGCAGGGTAAAGGGCAGGATGAGCGCCAGGGCCAGCGTCCAGCGCCAGAATGCGAATGCGACCGGCGGGATCGTGTCCGCCATCCCGCGCGCCAGCACGATGTTCCCTGCCCAGCACAGGGGGGCGACGCTGAGAATGAGATAGGGAGCAAAGGTCTTGACCCGTATGAGAGCGGATCGCCGGGCGGGCGGGAGGTTGGGTGGTGAGCCCATTTCCCTCTCACGGGACGTCATCAGCGGGCCAGCAAGATGCGCGCGTCCGCCACCACGCAGCGTTCCGGCGAGCAGAACACCGGATTCAGGTCGATGGAATCGATCCGGTCGCCGAGCGCCATGACCAGATCCGAGAATCTCAGCACGGTTTCGGTCAGCCGGGAGACATTGACGGCGGCCGCTTCGCGATGGCCGGTGAGCAGTTGGCGGCCGCGCAGGCAGCCCAGCATCGACTGAACGTCGGAGGCCTTGAGCGGCGCCATGCGCGTGGCCGTGTCCTGGTAGACTTCAACGGCCGTGCCGCCGATTCCCAAGAGAATCACCGGGCCGAACTGGAAGTCGTGCTTCGCGCCGACGATGAGTTCGCGCCCCGACAGCATTTCCGCAACGAGGACCCCCTCGAAGCCCGGCAACCGGCTGAAGCGTTCATAGGCATCCGCAAGGTCTCCGCTGCCCGCAATCCCCGGCTGGACGCCTTTGACATCGGACTTGTGCATAATCTGCGGCGAGACCACCTTGGCCACGACGGGATAACCGATGCCGGCCGCGGCTTCGGCCGCCTCCGCCGGAGACCTGGCCCAGACGAATCGCGGGACCGGCAGGCCGGACATCCCGAGCAGCCGCAGAGCCTCCGGCTCCAGGACCCAGCCCTGGGGCTGAGCCGCTTCAATGATTCCAATTCCGTCGGCGCTCAACATGGCCTGCACCTCCGCATGGCTTCCATCATAAAAGCCGCCCCGTCGATGGATGAGGCCACCGGCACGTTGTTCAGCTCGAACCCCTCGATCAGGATCCGGTATTTCTCCACGTGCGGCACGTAGGCCACCAGCGGCTTGCCGGCCTGCTGGTGGACGTAGCTCAGCCGGGCGCCCAGGTCGGAGCTGATCCCCGGGGAGTAGGGCAGCAGCAGGAGCAGCACTGAATCGACTTCGCGGGCCTGGCTGAGCACGCTGAACGCCGCCACGAAGTCCTCGTCGACGGCGCTGCCCGTCAGATCAACCGGATTGCCCAGGGAGGCGATGGCGCGGATGTTGTCAGATAGGCCGGCGCGAAGCTCACGCTGGGCTTCTTCCGACAGGCGCGGCACCCGCAGCCCCAGGCCGGCGCAGATATCGGAGGCGAGGGCGCCATGGCCGCCGCTTACCGTGATGATGCCGACGTTGCCGTCGATGCCGCGCGGATAATGACTGAGGGATTCGCAGAAGCAGGTGAGCTCGAACTCGCTGCGCGCTTCGACGATGCCGTGCTGGGCCAGGACGTCCGAGAACACCCGGTAATCACCGGCCAGGGAAGCGGTGTGGCTGCTCACGGCGCGGCCGCCCTCGGTCGTCTTGCCGGCCTTGAGGATGACGACGGGTTTGGGGATCCCCGCGGCGAGCTCCACGAAGGCGCGGCCCTCGTTGCGGCCGAACCCTTCCACGTAGAATGCGATCACCCGGGTTTCCGAGTCGGAGGCGAGGTGCCGCAGCAGATCGATTTCGCGGATCAAGGCCTTGTTCCCGATGCTGACCGCCAGCGACAGGCCCAGACCCTGTTCGGTGAACTTCACCATCTGGTCCACCAGGACCCCGCCGCTCTGGCTCACAAACCCGACGGGGCCGGGCGTGGGCCGCACCAGGCGCTCACCGGGCAGGAAGAAGGTATCGAAACGCCCCGGCGCGTAAATGCCGAGACAGTTGGGCCCGATGAACGGAAAATCCGCCTCGCGGGCCATGACCGTGATTTGCTCCTGGAGGTCGGCGCGGCCGATTTCGGCAAACCCGCCGGAGACGATCACGGCACCGCCCGTGTTCCGGCGGATGCATTGAGCCAGGATCTCCGGCACGTGGTCGGCGCGCACCGCGATGACGGCCAGGTCGATCGGCCCGGGGATTTCGTCCATCGAGCGGTAGACGCGGTCGCCCTTGAACGTCCCGCCTTTGGGGTTCACCGGGTAGACCTTGACGGGATAGCGCAGGTGGATCTTGTTGTAGATGACGTTGGCGGGATGACGCTCGTTGGAAAGCGATACCCCGGCCACGGCGATGGTCTTGGGTTTGAAGAGCGGCGTGAAGTTCACCGAAGCGCTCCGCGTCAAAGGTTCTTGAATAGGCCGTTCTCCGTTTATCACAAAGTCCGTTGGCGCTGCAATGAGATTGGCTTGAGGCAGCCGCTGTGTTATTCTGCCCCCATTCAAGCGGTCGAACTTCGAAATGGGTGTGAATGTCATGGATGCCGAGCTGTATCATCATCTGAAAACCCTACGTACGGAGCTGCCCCGGCTGGCGGAGCTGCTCGAGCTGGAGGGCGGGCCGGAGCGGGCCTCCTGGTGCAAGATCATGGACCAGCGACTGCTGACCCGTTTCGATCCCAAGCTCCCGCCGGTCGCCGCGATTTGCGGGGGCGGCTCTTCGGGCAAGTCCACGCTGTTCAACTCGCTGCTCGAAGGCCGGTTCGCACCCACCGGCGGGCGGGCGGGAATGAACCGGCGGATCTTGTTCTCCGTCCCGGAGCGTCTGGCCGGGCAGACCCGGCTCATCGCAGCCCTGCTGGAGCCGCTTGCATCCGAGCCCAAGCTGCTCGAACATCCAGAGGAGCTGCTGCAGCCCGGCGGCCCGCTTTACCTCACGACCCGTCCGGGGCGCTTCGACCTTATCCTCATGGACACTCCGGACTTCGATACGGGGGCGGGCGGCCGTTATGCCAACCGCCAGAGCGCCCAGGGTGCCCTTGAAGCCGCCGATCTGCTGATCTACGTCTTCACCAATTCCAATTACAACAACCGCGACAATACCGATTTCATCGCGCGCATGCTCACGGGCATCGGCCGGCGCAAGTGCTTCCTGGTCTACCGCTGCTACCCGAGCTTCACGGCCGATGAGGTGACCGAGCACGCCATGACCGTGGCACGCAACATCTATGGTGCGGACGCCGAGCGTTACGTGTTGGGGATTTTTCGCGCCGATGAGGACAACCGCGTCGCCGCCGGTGAACGCTTCATCGCGTTGCAGCCGGCGCACCCGCAGGGACGATCCGTTGCAGAGACGCTGAACGGGCTCGACGTCCAGCAGCTGCGCAGCGAGTTGCACGCCGCCGTCTTGAGGGACGTCCTGCGCGATGCCCGCGATGGACTGGCGCGTGCACGGGACTCGCTGGCGGAGCTGCGTCGGTATGCGGACGGCCTGCAGGCGCTGCAGAACGGCTGCCTCCGGGAGGCGCTGCGCTACTTCCCTATGGACCGGGTGATGCGGCGGTTCGCCAAAATCTGGGCGGCCAGCGACCCGCCGACGGTCCGGCTCATGCGGCGAACCGGCAGTTTGGTCGAGTTTCCGCTCAAAGCTCTGATCGGCGCGGCCGGATGGGCCCGGGAGAAGCTCTCGGGCGTGTCCCTGCCCGAGAAACCGTCCGAATCGTTTGCCCGCAAACTGGAAGAAAACCTCGTCAGCGCGACCACCACCTTGCATCAACAGCTGCTGAGCCCGCTGATATCCGGGACGGCGGCCGATCGGGAACGGAAGCCGGCCGCTGGAAATGCGGCCGACACGGTGAAGGCTCACTCGGCGGTGGCCCCGGCCCAGGAGCGGCTGCGGCAAAAGGAATTCCAGGCCATGCTGCAGGCCGTGCTCGTGCGCCAGGCGGAGATCGGTGACATCGGCAGCGATATGGAGCGCGAGCTGCGCGGTCTGGCCGATCAGTTCCGCAGCCGGATGGGGCTGTGGGACAAGGTCGGGCAGACCTTTTGGGCTTTCCTGAACGTTCTGCCGGCCGCCGCGGCCGTGACCTACGTGCTCTCCACCGGGGATCCCGTCGGCGGCACCGCCGTCAAGGTCAAGCTGGCCGGGCTTTTCGGTTTGAAGGATTTTTACGCCCTGGTGGCCATCCCCGTCACCCGCGGCATGAAGAAAGCCGACCGCAGGCAGCTCGAATCCATGCTCGGACCCATCGCGCAGACCTGGTTCGACTGCAAGCTGAGAAAGGTTCAGATGATTTTCGAGCAGGAGATTTCGGGCGACCTGCTTCAGACCGTGGCACGGACCGTGTCCGAGGCCGAGCAGGGCATTGCCGCCGTGGAAGCGGCGATCGCATCCGCTGCGGAAGGAGCGATAAAGTGAAGCCGCTGGAGCATCAGACGGCGGTGCTCAAGGCCGTCGGACGCATCGAGGGCCTCAGCGCCGAGATCGAACTGCTGAAAAACCGGCTGGCGCCGGTGGACCTCTGGCGTCCCGCCGCCGGCCTGGTCCGTCAATGTGACGAAGCGCTGGCGATGATCCGTAGAATCTCCATACGGCTGGAGCGCAGCCTGGTGGTGACCGTCATCGGGCCGTCCGGGTCCGGGAAATCGACACTGGTCAACGCATTGGCCGGAGGGGACGAGGTGTCGCCGGCCGGCCGGAGGCGGCCCACCACGGGCAGGCTGATCGTGCTGGGCGCCGGGGGCGAGGATGCCGCGGAGCTGGCACGCGACCTGGGCGAGGATTCCGTCGAGATCCAAGCGGCGCCCGCTCGAAGTTTTCCGGCGGGGCTGTGCCTGATCGACACTCCGGACACGGACAGCACGGCCTTCCCGCGGCATCGCGCGGCGCTCGAACGCGTCATCGCGCAGTCGGACGTGCTCGTCTGCGTACTCGACGCCGAAAACCCCAAACGGCGGGATCACGCCGATTTTCTGGCACCGTTTGTCCGGCGTTTCGACGGCGAATCGCTGGTAGCGGTGCTGAACAAATGCGATCGCTTGGATGCGGACGAGCTCAGGACCCGGATCCTGCCCGATTTCCTGGAGTATATTCGGTCGGCCTGGACGGGGGCGGTGGATCGGGTGCTTTGCCTCAGCGCCCGGCGTCACATCCGCGAGCCGGGCTGGGATCCGTCGGCGCTGCCGCGCCATGACTTCGATCAGTTTGAGGCGTTGCGTGATCGGGTGTTCGGACCCGTGGGCCGCGGCCGCTTCGTGACCGACCGCCGCGTGGAGAACGCCCGGCAGCTGCACGCCGTCGTCCTGGGAGAGGCCGGCCGGGAGCTCGCGGCGGATCGCGAAACGCTCCGC
>JALOPB010000384.1 GCA_025454115.1 Desulfobacterales bacterium
CCCGCGGCGCCACGCGCTGCGCTTTCCGTTTTCGGCCGTGCGAAAAGGACGTTCGTCAGGATACGAAGATCCCTAACGTCCTGCCGTCCTTGAGGTTCACCAGGCCTTCTTCACAGATCCGCAGGTAAGGAATGGCCGCGCCGGTCAGGGTGATCAGCGACAGGAGCGGGTCGGGGAAGGCCACGCCCAGGTGCTGCAAGGCAGATTTGAGCTCTTCCAGCTGAGCGGCAAGGGTTGCGACCGGCAGGTCGCTGGCGATTCCGAAGATGGGCATTGCGATTTCAGCCAGGACGCGGCCGTTTTCACAGAGCACGGCTCCGCCCTGAAGGTCGGTGATGCGGTTGACGGCGCAGGCCATGTCCGCTTCGGCGGCGCCGACCACCACGATATCCGAGGTGTCCCAGGCCGCGCTGCAGGCCACGGCGCCGCGGGTGAGGCCGAAGCCTTTGATCAGACCGGTGAAGAGCTTTCCGGGGCTATGGGCGCGGTCGACCGCAGCGATTTTGCATAACCCGTCGGACGCACCCGGTTTCAATTCGCCGTTCGAAATCGGCAGATCGAGATGGCGTTCGGCCGTGACGAGATCGGTGACCATCTCGATGATCCGCACCCGGGCGGAAGCGGCCTTCGATCGTGATCGGATGCTGAAATCGGAAGCGGCCAGTCGGCGGGGCAAGCGGACCGTGTTCAGGCTCTCTGCGGAAAAGGCATGCGGCCGCGGCGCTTTGACGAGCCGGCCGGACTCCCAGATGATTTCGCCGTTGCAGACGACCGTTTCGGGTCTGAACTCGGCCAGATCCGGGACGAGAACCATGTCCGCCAACCGGCCGGGCGCGAGCCCGCCCAGAATGCCGTCCAGGCGGAAGTGCTCGGCCACGTTCAGCGATGCCATTTGAACGGCTTCAATGGGCGTGAAACCGCAGGCCACGGCCTTGCGGACCACGAAGTCCATGTATTTTCCCTGCACCAGGTCCTGGGGCGAAATGCCGTCGCTGGCCAGAATCATTCGCCGCAGATCGACGCCGGATCGGCGGATGCGAGAAATGGCTTCCAGGTCCCGGCGGATGCTGCCTTCGCGTGCCATCACATGCACGCCTAGACGCAAGCGTGCGAGCACCTGCTCAGCGTCGATGGGCTCATGGCAGGAGGTGACCCCGGCGGCGACATAGGCCGCAAGCTTTTTTTCGCTGGCGCCGGCGGTGTGGCCTTCTATCACCTTGCCCCACCGGTGGGTCTGCTGGAGGGCGGGAAGGTAGGTCTCGGGTTCCTGCAGTACCTCCTGCCAGTAAGATTCTCCCAGACCGAGAATGTCGGTCCGTTGCATCAGGCGGTCGACGTCGTCAGGGGAAATTCCCCTGGCTGTAGAGCTGATGGATACCATGGCCGGAGCGGTTGCCAGGATGCGGATCGGCTGGTTCTGAAACGAATCGAGGAAGTCCTGAACGCCGGCTATTCCGGCCACCGGAAACGGTTCGATCGTCTCGGTGACGACGGTGGTCACTCCGGCGCCGGCCGCGAATGGGATGAAAGCGGCGGCGGTGTAGACCCAGGCCAGGTGCGTGTGTCCATCGATCAGTCCGGGCACGAGGGTCCTGCCGGAGGCGTCTATCACACGAGTGGCCGGGCCGACGGTGTCACCCACCTCGGCGGCGACGCGGGCGATCCAGGGGCCTTTCACGGCCACGCCCATGTTTTTCTGGATTTCGCCGGTGTAGACGTTGACCAGATCGGCGTTGAGCACGGCCAGGTCGGCAGGCTCCTCGCCCAGGGCGACCCGCATGAGGGTCTGCATGACGTCGGTGGTTTTAACCGGGAAGGTATTTTGATTGGTCATCGGCTCTTCTCAATCTCTCCGTTTGGTGGTTCAGGATTCAAGGGTTCAACGGTTCAGCGGTTAACTGATTTTCATTTTCTTCCAACCCTGAACCCCGAACCCTTCTTGCTCCTTCAACCCTTGCTGAACTGCGAACCTGAGTTAACAAATAAAAATCTCCGCCGGCACCCTGCTGATCAGGCGACCCCCGGCCGGGGTGACCCGGAAGACGCTCTCGACGCCGGCGGCGAATTCGTTTTCATAAACTATTTTCGGCTCTACGGCGAACACCATGCCGGTCTCCAACGGGGTTTCACGGCCGCGGGCAATAATGGGGGGTTCGACCAGCTCCAGGCCGATGCCGTGGCCGATAAAACTGACCCGGTGCCCGGGCGGCCCCAGGAAGGCATCTGCGAACCCCAGCCGTTCGGCCATGGTCGATGCCGTCTCGAAGATCTCGGACAGGGTCACCCCCGGTTTGGCGGCAGCGATGAGCGTGTCATGGATCTCGATGGCGGCGCGGCTCGCCCGGTGGGCATTCTCCGGCATGGACCCGATGGCGAACATGCGGGTTTCATCCAGGTGATAGCCGTTCATCACGGAACCCAGGTCCACCATGATCGGCTCGTCGGCCCGCAACCGGCGGCTGCCAGCGCCGGCCGGAAAAGCGGCCGAGGTTCCCCGGCCGCTGGCCGGAGAATCCAACACACCCACCAGACCGCCGCTGTCACCGCTCAGTACGTGCCAGGGATAGCCCTCGGTGTTGAAGTGGCGCACGCGCAGCTTGCCGCCATGACCGATGGTGCGCGCGTAGGCCTCGTACATCCCGGCAAACTGCATTTCGGTCAGCCCGGGAGCGATGATGGTTCGCATGTGGTCGAACGTGCTGCGGGTCATCTCCGCGGTTGCTTCCAGCTGGGCGATCTCCCAATCGGACTTGATGCTGCGGATGCGCAAGATGAGCGGCGAGCCGTCCAGACAGTCTTTCGAATTGAAAAGATTCCGGTAAAACCGGAAGTCGTTGACCGGCAGCACATCGAGCTCCAGGCCCAAACGGTCCGGCATCCGGCCGCACACATCGGCGATCAGGCCCGGAACGGCCTTGACGGAGTCGATCGGGACAAGGGTTTCGAGGGCTGACTCCGCCCGCGCGCGGGCGACCGACTGTTTGACGAAGAGCAGCGGCCGGCCCTCGGCCGGCACGTAAAGAAAACCATTCTGGGCCGTGCCGCTGAAGTAGAACAGATCCGCCCGCTGGACGACGAACAGTCCGTCGACTTCGGCGCGGACGAGCTCCGCCTGGATCGCGGCGGTGCGGCGCTCGATTTCAGCGCGAGGGACCCTGAACGGTTCAGACGCGAACAGGCTATGCGTACCTGCAGCCTCCATCATGATCGATCCCGGGTGAAAAGGGTCAGCGCAGTTGTCAAAAATTTGTGGTCGATTCGTATCTATCAC
>JALOPB010000385.1 GCA_025454115.1 Desulfobacterales bacterium
CGACGCCAGACCCTCTATTTCACGCTCGTCGTCGTTATGGCGCTGGGCTTCGTCACTTACTTTTTTGTGGAAATGGTGCTGGGACCGTTAAAGCTGCTGATGGAATAAAGCGGTCCGCCTGAATTTTGTCGCCGATAGTGCCTACCATAGCCCGCCGACGCGCCGGAGCGACTTTACATCCTCGGAGCCGATGTTTTTCTTAACGTATCTAACGACATAATGCGGTATGTGTCCGGTTTTAAGATAGGAACTGAAGTCGGTCTCGATCTTTGAGGTGGAGAACCTCCATTCCATCCCTGAACAAATAAAAAGATCGTAAACGCTGCACTGACGCACGATCGCCAAGCTGGCGAGAAATTCATCGTTGCTGATGTAAGCTTTTTTGGAGTGCTGGTTTTCCAAAAAAGACAGCGTAGCAAAGTAGGCCATCACCAGCATGACGAAAATAATTGCCGTCCAGTTGACCATAATTCCCTCTTTCCTATCCTGAAAGCAATCGCAAAGCCGCTCGCGGAAATCGTGCCGGATAGTTTTTAACGTTAGTGAGTCACTTTTAACATATGGCAGAATTTCCTGATTTCAACTTCCCCTCGACGGCCGCAGGCCGACAGCCTCAACCAA
This sequence comes from Desulfobacterales bacterium, assembly GCA_025454115.1. Taxonomy (GTDB): domain Bacteria; phylum Desulfobacterota; class Desulfobacteria; order Desulfobacterales; family SpSt-501; genus SpSt-501. The sequence goes on from JALOPB010000385.1 coordinate 622, forward strand.
TTGGAATATAGTGTTTTTCCCCTGAGTTCGATATTCCAGTCACGACTCGTCCAGTGTCGGAAAGGCCCGGAGAGGAAGACACCCTTTCACCGTTTTTATCGGCAGAGGAGACTCAGAGCTTTAGATCCGGAAGGGGTTAAATTCGGCAGCAGGGAAACGCGAGATGGAGCGTACCCGACGGCAACGTGTTTCGCGGGCAGCCGCAAGCAGATGCCGAGGAAGCCTATCTCCGCTGCGACCTTTTTGTGGGAGCGGCTTTCCAGCCGCGACGATCGAGGCTAAAAACCTCTATTGAAGAATAGCTATTTGATTACACGAGTGGGCAGATTAGGGCACTAGAGCATTCTTGCGCAGGAAGTTATGGTCAAATCCCCCCACCGCCCTTTTATGTGGAAGGCGGAGGGGGATTCCATTCCGATTAGCGTGTCGCAGCACGGCGCGGCCGGCTTCCAGGGGAATCAGTTGCCGGCCCGTCGAGGCAGCTTCGAATCTGCGCAGCTTGGCTACTGTTTTGGAGCGGCCTGAGCAGGCTGGCCTGCGGCCGGGCTCTCTGCGGGTTTTTGCTCCGCACCGGCTTCGGGTTTCTTTTCATCTTTTTTGGTTTCATCGGAGCCGTCCACGTTGGCGATGGCGCCCAGGCTGGGCGGCGGCTTGTTGGCCAGACTCCCGGCCTGCCCACCCGTTTGCCCGCCCTCTTGGCTGCACGCCAGCAGAAGCAACATGCATCCGATCGCAAGAAATCCCATCATCCAGCCCCATCGGCGTTTGTGCTTGCGGTTTTTTTCCATGACATCTCCTTTCCTGATAAAGTTGGGGTCCAAAACGTCCGGCGGTTCCCGTTATCGAACGCCGCGAAATTCCAGCGGATGTCAGCAGATCAGGCGGTTCCAGCCCAACTTGGTTCCAGATGGTAGCTGCAATGAAACGAATTTGCAAGAGGAACTACCGATTGTTTTCGAGCGGGCGCCTCACCCGCGCCAGAATGCTTTTCCAACCCTGAACCCGGCAACCGTGAACCTCATTTCCTGTATTTCCTTATCGCACGCTCGAACCCGGGCATGGCATTCTTGATCACGGCGTCGTCCACGCAGAACGCGATACGGAAGTGCCCCGGCCCCTTGAATCCGCTGCCCGGCACCACGAGGACCCGTTCGGCCTTAAGTGTCTGCACGAATTCGACGTCATCCGGGATCGGGGAACGAGGGAACAAATAGAAGGTGCCTGCCGGTTTGACGAAATCATAGCCCATGGCGCCCAGGCCGTCGCACAGCAGGTCCCGCTTGCGCAGATAGGCGCTGATGTCCGTCTTCTCGCCCTGCAGGCGCGCCACCGCACGCTGCATCAGCGCCGGCGCATTGACGAATCCCAGAATGCGGTTGGCCAGCGCCATGCCTCCCAGCAGGGGTTTACGATGAGTCGCCCCAGGATTGACGGCGATAAACCCGATCCGTTCGCCGGGAATGGAAATATCCTTGGAGTAGGATGTTGCGATCAGGCTCTCCCGGTAGGCCGTGAATATGCTCGGAACCGAAACGCCGTCATAGACCACTTTGCGGTAAGGCTCGTCGGATATCAAGTAGATGGTGCGGCCGATCTCGCGGCTCTTGGCCTCCAGCAGCTCGCCGAGCGCCTTGAGGCTTGCGGCGCCGTAAACGGCACCCGTCGGGTTGTTGGGCGAGTTGATCAGCACCACTTTGGTCTTGGGCGTGATGGCCGCCGCCAGAGCCGCCAGGTCGAGCTGAAAATCGGGGCGGCTGGCAACCGTCTTGAGCACGCCGCCGTGGTTGTCGGCATAGAACCCGTATTCCACGAAGCAGGGCGCCGGCGTCAGCACCTCATCGCCCGGATCGAGCAGCGCCTTCAGGGCGATGTTCAGGGCACCGGCCGCACCGCAGGTCATGATGACATCCGCACCTTCCACGGGAGCGCCCTGCTCCCGGGCCAGGAACGCGGCCACCGCTCCGCATACGCCCGGGTAGCCGGTGTTCGGCATGTAGGCATGCGCATCCGGAGGTTCACTGCGCACGAGTTCCAGCAGCACCTCCTTGAATTTGTCCGGCGGCGGCAGATTGGGGTTGCCCAGGCTGAAGTCGTATACGTTCTCGGATCCGTACATCTTCTTGAGCTCGGCGCCCTCCTCGAACATGCGCCGGATCCAGGACGCGTTGGCGATGATGGTTTCGATTTTTTTGGCGATGGTCATTTCTCGAACTCCCTCCACTTATAGTCGATCAGCTCCAACAGCACCCCGTTCATTTTCTTGGGGTGTACGAAGGCGAACTCACAATCCCGGAACGACCGGGCGCCTCCGATGAAGGGGTAAGCCTTGTCTCTGAGCTCATCGATCGCCTGGCGGGTGTTGTCGACGTTGAGGCTGATCAGCATGACGCCCTCGCCACGCTTCTCGATGAACTTGGCCACGTCGCCGTCGGGCGTGGTCGACTCCATGAGTTCAAAACCGACCTCGCCTACCCAGTAGCGCGCCACCCTGATTTTTTCGGGCTCGTCGATGTAAGCGTCGTCCGGCCCCGATTTGCCGAGCACGGGCTCCCAAACCTTGCGGGCCTCCTCCAGGTTCTTGACGGCGATGCAAATATGATCGACCTTGTTGACCTTCATTACGGCCTCCTTTGAGGGCGGGC
>JALOPB010000386.1 GCA_025454115.1 Desulfobacterales bacterium
TTTGTCCTCCTAAGTTGGAATTGGCCCATACGGGCTTTGTTCATGAGCCAATGATAAACTACCAAGTTCACGGCCAGATGACCCGAAAATGACCAAAAAATTATCCTTCCTGCATGAGCTTTGTTGGTTGAGAGGTTTCAGGGTTTCTGGAAAAATCAGTCAGGACAGTCAGCCAGGGCTGAACATGCTGGTGTTCGTGTGGCATTTCAAAGAACCACTGCGTACCGCAGCCAACAAATTATCAGCTGGGGAAGGCCGGTGGGCATGCGCTGAGAGAACGGAAGCGGCGGGGATCAAGGTGGGGGATCAAGGGATCAAGGTGTCAGGATCAAGGTGTCACATGGATCAAGGTGTCATATCTCGATTAATGATTATTAAGTCACTAATCGAGATATGACACCATTTTTTCTAATCAAGCTGAAACTTCCAGCGCCGACGGAAATTCGATTTCTCCAGATTACGTCAGGTCATCGACTATCCGCCAACGTGCAACCATCCCGCCGTATACGATTCTCATCCGGCGCGGGGCCGCTTGGGTTCAAGGGGGTGGGCCTTCCGCATCCATCTGAAACCGACTATCGTTCGATCTCGACTTGGAGTTTTTCGAGGAGGGCGGGGTTTAAGAGCTTGACGGTGCCGAAAGACTTGTACTAAAGTTCAAAAATCGTTCGTCGGACACTCCCCCTCCAGACACGGAGAATCATGCATTTTCCATCGTGACGTAGGAAGCCAACCTCATTTCAGGCCGAGGAGGAATTGCGATGAGCCCAGCTTTGGAAGCCGGAAAACCGTACCCCACTTGTTTCCCGAGTTCCCCGAGGGCGGGCGCATGCCGGAAGTGCTCGCCACGGGCTTTTTGGTGGGCCTGCTGGAATTCGCCTGCATCCGGTTCGTCAATCCGTATATCGACTGGCCACGGCAACAGACCGTCGGGATCCAAATCAATCTCAGCCACACGGCCGCGACCCCGCCGGGATTCAGCGTGACCGTCACGGGACGGCTTGAGAAAGTCGAGGGCCGCAAGCTCACGTTCGCCCTCGAGGCCGGCGACGGCGTGGATTCCATTTGTCGGGCGACTCACGAGCGGTTTATCATCGACGCCGACAAATTCAACGCCGGAGTTGCCCGGAAGAAGGCAGCCCGCTGAACCATTCCGATCTCATTTGCATTGCTGCATCGATTCCGCCGGAGGTTCTTGATCGCCGGGAGAATTCAGGGAAACCACTTTCTCCGCAACCAGCCGCAGCCTGTTTTTCCAAACCCACTCCGGACCGCTATCGAAAATGAGGCTGGCCAGCTTCTTGCGCTCGGAATCCATGTCGATTCGAAACCGCGCCAGTTCCTGAAGCAAGCATCCATAAAGATCCAACGAGTCGGTCCAGTTGGCCGGGAAGTCTTCATCATTCACACAGGGATAGTCCCGGGAAAGATTCTTGATGCTTTCCAGAACCGGGGCGTAGTCGCGGGCACGTTTCCCCTGTGCACTGTTTTTTTCATGCCGATCCAGAAGCTGGTCGATCATCTCCTCCAGGTCTCCTGAACCGTGCCGTTCCGCCACCCGTTTCTGGGCTTTATCCAGTTGAACCAGAGCGAAACGCCCCTTGTCTGTTTTGTGGATCCTGAGATGATTGATGCTCACGGCAGCCTCCGCTCATCACGGTTTGATGCCACGTCATGGATGGGATGGATGCGCCATGCCCTTTTCGGGGCGGATATGCGCCTCGCCGCCGACCGGCCCCCAAACGCCGGCGGGGGGCCTACGGCTTGATTCATTTCATGTTAAGCATAACGGCGGAAGGATACAACCCAACAAAAACGCTAAAAAAATACTAGTTGTGTTGGGAAAAGGAGAGGGGCACTTGACGCCATCGGATCCGCTCGGCTTGCATATGAAGCGCTCTGCATTAAAATGGATGATGATACTTGCAAAGGAGGAGGGCGTGACCTTCGTGCGGGTTCCAGGACTGATCGGCAAAGTGTATGTGCCGGAACCCTGCCCGGCCGCATTGAAAAAGCATCCCTGCCGGGACTGCTTCGACTGTCAGCGGTGCAGCGACGATCGCTGCGGTCTGTGCCGGTCGGCCGATCCCGGACAGGACCCCCACAAGGAGAAAAACCATGAATCCGACATCCTGCCTCGCTGAGAGGCTTTTCAGCGTCGGCGCCGGTATCACCCTTCTGGTGGTGGGGGCGGTGATCGCCGTGTTCAGCCTGATCACGCTGCCGTTCATCGGGCTGATCGTTGGCGCGCCTCCGCTGATCATCTCTGTATTTTTGCTCGTGGCCGCCCGTCGAGCAGAGTGCCGCATACACTAATTCCCGGCAATTTCCGGTGAAAGGTGGCTGAATGGCTGATTTTTGGCAGCAAGGCGCCATCACTGTTTTGCAGCGGTTGAAAGACCGGCCCATCGAAGAACTTGAGCGGGAGATCGGGGCGATTGCCCAGCGGAGAAAAATCGTTCTGTTGCTGCCGGCGCTCTACGCCGAGTTTGAAACCGCTGCGATGCCGCGGATTCTGGACGAACTGAAGAAGGTTCACTATCTCCATCGAATCGTCATTTCGCTTGACCGCGCCAGCCGCCCAGAGTTCGAGCAGGTCAAGCGGATCACCGGAGAGGTTCCGATCGATGCTGAGATCGTGTGGCATGACGGCCCGGGCATGCAGGCCCTTTACGGCGAGCTAAAGGAGGCCAATTTCAATCTCGATCACCCCGGCAAAGGGCAGTCGGTATGGATGACGCTGGGCTATATCCTGTCCGAGCCCGGTGTTTACGCGGTCGCCACGCATGACTGCGACATCGTCAACTACGACCGGGAGATGTTGGCTCGGCTGGTCTATCCCGTCGTGCACCCGGCCACGGAATTCGAGTTCAGCAAGGGTTACTACGCTCGCGTCACCAACAAGCTTTACGGCCGGGTGACCCGGCTGTTCTATACTCCGCTGATTCGGTCGCTGCGCCGAATTCTGGGGCAGAATCTCTTTCTTTCATACCTCGACAACTTTCGCTACGCCCTGTCCGGCGAGTTTGCCCTGATGGCCAGCCTGGCCACCGGAATCCGCATCTCGCCCACCTGGGGTCTCGAAATCTCGCTGTTGAGCGAGATCTACCAGCGGGCGTCGGTGAATCGCATCTGCCAGGTCGAGATCGCCGAAAACTATGAACACAAGCACCAGGTGTTGAAGAAAGACCGGCCGGAAGAAGGCCTGATCCGCATGGCCTGCGACATCGCCAAAGCCCTGTTCCGGTTTCTGTCACAGGACGGCATTGTGATGAGCGATGCGTTCTTTCGAACGATATTGACCGCCTACATGCAGGAGGCGCAGATCGCCGTCGAAAAGTATCATGGCCTGTCGCTGATCAACGGATTGTTTTATGACCGTCATGAAGAGATTGATGCCGTGGAAGCGTTTGTCAGCTCATTGCGCTGCGCCATTGCCGAGTTCGTCGCCGACCCGGTCGGTATTCCGATGCTGCCGGCCTGGGTGCGGATCGCCGCCGCCATTCCGGATTTCCAGGATCGACTCCATGCCTGTGTCGAGGAAGACAATCGGCGATAGAACCGCAGAATGGCCTTCGGCGGATTCAAGATCCGTGTCGACCTATTTATTACTCCGGTAATAAGACATGTTCACTGCGGCCCTATCACTCATCGGCGGGACGGGTTTTCGGCCGCAGTTCGCCGCAACCAATTTTTCAATGGATTTTGCCACGCCCCCAAGCCGTCTAGAAGAACCGCGCACAGGCAGAGACGATTGGCGGCTGCGTGGGCATCGGTTCTCTGGGGCTGTCCGGTTCCATATGAAGCGGGCTTGCTGACGTACGTTGGTTCGTTGAACGGATGGTTGCGGCGAACTGCGGCCGAAAACCCGCCCCGCCGAACCTCAGCTCAAGTTGAACC
>JALOPB010000073.1 GCA_025454115.1 Desulfobacterales bacterium
AAACCAATCGATAGGGTATTGATGGGTCCCGGCCCGGCCAATGTTCATCCCAAGGTCTTAGAGGCATTGTCGAAGCCGACGCTGGGACATCTTGATCCGCAGTTCATCGAATTGATGGATGAGATAAAATCGCTGCTCAAGTATACCTTCAAAACCGAAAGTGACCACACATTTGTTCTTTCCGGTCCGGGGTCGTTGGGCATGGAAGCATGCCTGGTCAATCTGGTGGAGCCGGGCTCAAAAGTCATGGTTTGCGTGGCCGGCTATTTTGCGAACCGGATGACCCAAATCGTTTCCAAACTGGGCGGACACGTTGTGGTCGTCAAGGATGACTGGGGCAGAGCCGCTGACCCTCAAAAGCTGGAGAGCGCTCTGGAGAAAAACCCCGACACCAAAGTGGTTGCATTCGTTCATGCCGAAACGTCCACCGGTGCGTTGTCCAACGTCAAACAGCTTTCGGAAATCGCGCACCGATATGGCGCGCTCGTGATTGCCGATGTCGTCACGTCGCTCGGAGCCGTGGATGTGTACGTGGACGATTGGAAGCTGGATGCCGTGTACTCGTGCTCCCAAAAGGGATTGGCATGTGTCGCCGGAATGTCTCCCGTTAGTTTCAGCGAAAAGGCGGTTCACTTCATCAAAAATAGAAAGACGCAGGTCCAAAGCTGGGTGAATGACCTCAATCTTCTTGAAGGCTATTGGAATGGTTCGGGCAAACGAGCGTACCATCATACCGCTCCCAGCAATCAATACTACGGCCTGCATGAAGCGCTCATGATTTTAAAGGATGAGGGGATTGAAAACGCCTGGAAGCGTCACAAGGAAAACAGCGCGAAGCTGATCTCAAAACTAAAATCCCAGCTGGGACTCGAACCGATTGTTCCTGCCAGCGAAAGAATTCCGCATCTGCTGGCGATAACCGTTCCGGAAGGAATCGATGAAGCCAAGGTGAGGAGCGAGCTGTTGGCCAGACACAATCTGGAAATCGGCGCCGGTTTGGGCGAGCTGGCCGGAAAAGTCTGGCGAATCGGGCTGATGGGCTACAACTCGAATGAGAAGCTGGTTGATTTTTGTGTAGATTCGCTGAAGAGCGTACTAAAAAACTAAAAAAAGATGCGGCTTTCGCCGCAAAATATGATCAGGTCGGAGTCCCTGTCCGCACATGCAAGCGTCATGTTGAGGCTGCGTCCCATTTCAACTGGACACCCCGATCATGACCGGCAGATGCGCCCGAGCCGCTTTTTGAACCAGCTCATAGCTTATGCGCGAAGACAAGACCAGAAGGGCCGCTTCGCTCAGCTTGCGATGCATGAACATCTTCCCGATGGCCTTGTCCAGGGCATTATGCCGCCCGACGTCTTCGGCAAATGAAACCAGCTCCAGCCGGTGATCAAACAGCATGGCCGCGTGTGAGCTTCTGGTTTTCTGGTAGTATTTCTGATTTTTGGAGAGCTGGTTGACGCAATCCAAAATCCGGTTGATATGAACCTGGAAACCGTTTTCTGCCGGAGCCAGCATCTGATAAAGGTCTTGGACCAATTCCTTGCCGCAGATGCCGCAGCTGGTCTGGCTGACAAATCCTCTTCGCGCCAGAAGATCGGGGATTTTTTCACGCCGCTCGGGTTTGAGCCGAATATCAATGACATTCGGGTCCAGATCCTTGCAATATCCGATGGTCAGGAAGTCGTCCGGAGCGTCTGCAATCCCCTCGCCCAGGCACAAACCGGCCGCATGGAATATCTCCTCCCCCGGAGTTCTCATCACCACCGTATAGGGCTTCCCATCGATACGGATCAATAGGGGCTCCTCACCGATCAGCTCGTGGGAATCGACCCGGGATCCGTCTCGATTGACTCGAATCACGGGGTAGGACGCACTGCTCAAAGGCTTCGTTCCAGGTTGATGGTCTTGGAGGGATTGAATTGGCTGGCGCTGAAAAAATGAATCAGCCTGGAATCATTCCAGTCGACCAGGGTGTTCAGCGTTTGAACCCCGAGCGTTCGCAGATGGTCGATAAATTCATCCAGCAACCGCTTGCCGATGCCCATGTGCTGGTATCCGGGATCGACCCCGATGGTGTCCAGGGTCGCCCTTTCCCTTGAAATGCCGTATTCACCGACAAACAACTCGCCCATGACGAATCCCACCACCGTGCCGTCGGCCGCCTCGGCCACCAGCGATGTGGGCAGATAATCCCTGGATTGAAAAAGCTTTTCAAACCTCAGTTTATAATACTCCGGCCGGGAGATCTTGAGAACCTTCTCGTCGATCCGGACCACCGCGTCGAAATCGTCAGCCTTCATGAGTCGGATGCTAATGGCGGGCGCATTCATAGGGCTCCTGTCTTTTCCCGGCCCTTTCGGACGATCAGCCTCTCTGCGTCGGGAATCGGCGGAGGAACCGGACGACCGGAAATTTTCTGAATCGCTCCGAACCGCGACGGGCAGGCTTCGAAGCAGGTTCCGCATTTGATGCATTTGCCCTGGTCAATGACATGGATCTGGTTTTTGCCGCCCGCTATCGCCTCAACCGGACATTTCTTGAGGCAGATCATGCAGGCCTGGCACTTGTCCGGAGCGATATGGTAGGAGACCGCTTCACGAAACAGCCGGTCGACCTCCTCGCTCGTGAAGAGATCGTCGTACTCTTCTTTTCTATAGAGATGGCGTGACAGCTTTTCACGTTCGACCATCTTGATGTAGGGGACCAGCCGGGCCACTTCCTGGATCTTGGATCTTAAATCAGCTATATTCAACCCCTCGCTCTGACCGATAGGCCCCAGTTCCCTCACCTTCCGGCTGAACTCATTCATCACCTCGGCGAAAAGAATACCCTCCGCGGCGGACATGAATTCGACCCTCAACCGTTCGGGGTTCAGTCCGACGCGCTCCAGGATTCTTTTGCCCAGAAGGACCATGTTGAGCGCATGGAAATTTCCATGAGTGCTGTAGTTGCACTCATTGAGGCGACATCCGCCGATAAAAACCCCGTCGGCTCCATTCGAGAAGGCCCGGAGGACAAATGCCAGGTCGACCCTGCCGGAACACATGACGCGGATCATCCGCATTTCCGTCGAATATTGTAGTCTGGAAACTCCAGCCATGTCAGCGGCGCCGTAGGCTCACCAATGGCACACAAATCCCAGTATTTTCGGTTTGAATCCAAACGCCGTGCTCATCTGTCCTCACCCCCTTCACCAGCAATTGCGACATGATTCATGGGTGCGTTTCTCTCATTCACTTCCAACCGCCGCATCGATTTCGCTCAGGATCTCTTCGTCCGTAAAATGCTTCAGCATGATGGCCCCGGTCGGACATTTGGCATTGCAAAGGCCGTCTCCTTTGCAGAGAACCGGGTTAACCACCGCCTTCTGGCCCTGCTTGGTGCCCCGGAACTCGATGGCGCCGTACGTGCAGACGGCGATGCAGGCCCCGCAGCCCATGCACTTCTTCTCGTCCACTTCGCAGACCGACCCGGATGCGACGACCGTGTCGTGCGAGAGAAGCGTCAGAACCCGGCCGGCGGCGCCATAGGCCTGATTGATCGTCTCCGTCATAAACTTGGGATAGTGGGCCGCTCCGCAGAGATACACGCCGTCCGTGCCGAACTCGACCGGCCGCAGTTTGACATGAGCTTCTTTGAAGAAGCCATCCGGGCTCAGGGTCACCTTAAACAATCCGGCTACCTCCTGCGAGGCGGCGGAGGGAATCACGGCCGCAGCCAGAGCGATGATATCGGCATCGATCGCCAGGCTGCGTCCGAGGATGTAGTCGGGCAGGCTCACTCTGAGAACGTTCCGGCCGCCCTCGTTCACGGCAACCACCTGCGGCTTTTCCTGCGGTTCGTAACGGATGAATTTCACATCCTGGCTGGCCGCCTCCCGGTAATAATCCTCTTTGAAGCCGAAGGTGCGCATGTCCCTGAAGAGGATGTAGATATCGAGGGTGGGGTTGACCTCTCTAAGTTTCAGCGCGTTCTTGACGGACTGGGCGCAGCAGATCCGGCTGCAGTAGTTTCGATCCTCCTGCCGACAGCCCACACACTGGATCATCACAAGCCGCTCGGCGCTTAACACCTTCTCATCCCTTTTGCTGACCAGCTCTTCCAGCTCAAGGTGGGTCACGACCCTTTCATCTTGGCCATAGAGGTATTCGGTCGGTTGGTAGACATCGGCCCCGATGGCGATGACAGCGGCACCATGTTTGATCTCGGTCTCGCCGCGGTCCGACTTCACCTTGGTCACGAAGTTGCCGACATATCCCGTCGCCTCGGTGATGGCGGCGTCCGTGTAAACATGTATTCCAGGATGTTGATACACTTTTCGAGTCAGATCCCGGAGGTAGTCCTTAACATCAAGCCCTTCCAGCGTGTAGTGGATTCTGCGGGCGATGCCGCCGAGCTCATTTTCCTTTTCCACCAGGTAGGTCTCATGCCCCTGGTTGGCGATGGACAGCGCGCAATTCATGCCCGCCACACCGCCGCCCACCACCAGCGCCGCCTTGTTGACCGGCAGATCGAACTCCTGCAGCGGCTGCAAGTGGCAGGCCCGTGCGACCGACATCCGAATGATGTCTCGGGCCTTCTGCGTGGCCTCGTCCTTCTCCTTGGAGTGGACCCATGAGTTATGCTCGCGGATATTCGCCATTTCAAAATAATACTGATTGATCCCGGCCTCCCGCAGAGTGTCCCGAAACAGGGGTTCAAGCGTCCGGGGGGAGCAGGCCGCGACTACCACCCGGTTGAGCCCCTTTTCCTTGGCGATGTCGGCTATTTCGCGGGCGGAATTGGTCGCGCAGGAGAAGACCTGCTCCTTGGCATAGACCACATAGGGCAGGGTCAAGGCATAGTCGACCGTGGAAGGCACATTGACCACCCTGCCGATATTCGCCCCGCAATGGCACACAAAGACGCCGATCCTCGGCTCCTCCCTGGAAACGTCCCGTTCCGGCGGATAAACCCGCTCCTTGGCGAGGTTGCCTCGCCGGTAGCCAAGCAGTTCGCCGCATTGCGAACCGGCCCCGCTGGCGCTGAAAACCGACTCGGGAATGTCGATGGGCCCCTGGAAGGCTCCGCAGACAAAGATCCCCCGGCGGCTGGTCTCCATGGGGTTGAAGGAGCCGATCTTGCAGAAATCGTGCGGCTCGAGCTCGATGCCGTACGTGCGGGCGATGCCCGCCACGTCCGCGGGCGGGTTCAACCCGACGGACAGCACCACCATGTCGAACGCTTCTTCTTTGACACCGTCTTCGGCGGTCGCGTAGCGGATGGTGACGTTCCGGGTTTCCGGTGTTTCGTTGGCGATGGAAACATAGCTGCGGATGAACCGGACCCCGGGAAGTTTTTCCGCGCGCTCGTAGAACCGCTCGAAATCCTTGCCGTGGGAGCGGATATCGTTATGGAAGATCGTGCATTCGGCGTCAGGGTTATGGTCTTTCGTCAAAATCACTTGTTTCTGCGTATAGGTGCAGCATACTCCCGAGCAATAGCTGTTGCCTCCCGGAAGGACCTGTCGGGATCCGACGCATTGAATCCAGGCGATTTTTCGAGGGTGCTTCTGGTCGGAGGTACGCAGGATTTCACCCTGGTAGGGACCGGTGGCGCAGAGCAGACGCTCAAAGTCCATGCTGGTCACGACGTTGGCGAACTCCTTGTAGCGATATTCCGGGTTCAGCTGGGGATCGAACGGCTCAAGGCCCGGAGACAGGATGATCGCTCCGACGTTGATTTCTTCCTTCTCTGGCGTCTGATTGAAGTCAATGGCGTTGGCCTGGCAAACCCCCTCGCAGATCCGGCATTTCTTCTCCTTGAGATAAAGGCAGCTCTCATCAATGTAAGTGACCAGAGGGACGGCTTGTGAAAAATAGATATGCACCGCCTTGTTCGGCGACAGCTCCCGGTTGAAGGGGTCGGGGTAATTGACCGGGCAGTACTCGGCGCAGACCGTGCAGCCCGTACACTGGTCTTCAATGATATACCTGGGTTTCTTGATCAACGTGACCTTGAAGTTTCCCGCCTCCCCGTCGACGCGGTCCACTTCAGTATACGTCAGGACTTCGATGTTGGGGTGCCGGCCGACCTCGACCAGTTTGGGCGCGAGGATTCACATGGAACAGTCGTTGGTCGGAAAGGTCTTGTCCAGCTGGGCCATATGGCCCCCGATGCTGGGCGCCTTGTCGACCAGGTAGACCTTGAAACCGGCCGCCGCCAGATCCAGAGAGGTCTGAATGCCGCTGATCCCGCCTCCCACCACCATGACGTCGCCGAATTGTCCGGTTCCGGCTCCTTTGCGAAACTGTTCGATTGGTTCCTTTTCCACTTTCAATCACCTCTTCGGGAAACTTCGAATCCTTAAATGACGTCGTTGATGACTTCCGTGATGTCTTTGACTTCTATTTGGTCGGAAACATTCAGCGTCAGCCGGCTGTCTTCGAAATTGGCGATGCAATACGGGCAGGAGGTCACGAGCACCTCTGCGCCGACGCCGATGGCCTGTTCCAGCCGGATATCCGAGAACCGTTCGCCTTTTATGGTTTCCATCCAGATCCGGCCGCCCCCGCCGCCGCAGCAAAGGCTGTCCGCGCGGGAATCGGGCATCTCGGCCAGCGTTAAGCCGGCCAGCTTCTTTAACGCCTCCCGCGGCTCGTCATAGATTCCGTTGTGCCGCCCCAAATAGCAGGGATCGTGATAGGTCACCCGTTTGTCATACGCACGGGCAAGCGCGATCCTTCCGGACGCTATCAGTTCGTACAGATATTGGGCGATATGCACCACGTCAAACTTCACCATGAACTCGGGATATTCGTTCTTGAAGGTATGATAGCAGTGCGGAGACGATACGAGGATTCGTTTGACTCCGTTGTCGATAAAGGCCTTGATGTTCTCCCGGGCCAGGCGCTTGAACAGCTCCTCGTCGCCCGTCTTGCGGATGCTTTCCCCGCAGCAATTCTCGACCGTGCCCAGAATCCCGAACTCCACCCCGGCCCGGTTGAGGATATTGGCCGTGGCCCGGGCGACTTTTTTCAAACGGGGGTCGTAGCTGAGGTAGCAGCCGGGAAAATACAGGATCTCCATCCCCTCGGCAAAGGTGTTGACCGCAAGCCCCTCGGCCCAGTTGGCCCGCTTCTGCCGTTCTTCGTTCAATGGGTTGCCGTGGCCGGCCAAGCTCGCACTGACCGTGCGGATCGCCTTGGCCGCTTTGGGGAAAACCCCGTATTCCGTGGCCACCCGGCGCAGGGCGACACCGGAATCGATTTGCCGGACATCCCGGGGGCACTGCTGGGGGCAGCGGCCGCAGGTGGTGCACCGCCAGATGTCTTCGCTTTCAATCTCGGTCAGGCCGAACGCGGCCTCCCGTACGATTTTGCGCATGCTGAAGCTTCTAACCCGATTCCAGGGGCAGACCGCATCGCACTTCCCACATTGATAGCACAATTTGAAGGCGTCGCCCCCCTTCGCCTTGATGATATCAACGATTTCCCTATAGTCGGCTACGTTCTCCATGGTCTTTCTCGATGAATGCGTTTCGTGCCTAGCCGTCCGTCCCTTTTTTGGACATCCGGGACATGGTGTCCATCACCTTCTGCAGCCCATGCCGGGCGATCAGAGAGTCCAGGCCCGTCTCTACGTCGTCCAGCTTCAGCTCTTCCTCGACCTCTTCCTCCCGTTCCTCGTATGTCAATGCATCCACCATGCACCACTGAACACACAAGGGCTTTTCCAGTGTCGGATCGCTTTCGCACATGTCGCATTTGAGCGGCAGACCGGAATCGGGCTCCTTGAAAATATCCCTCGAGGGGCAGGACGCCCGGCAGAACGCACACTCATCGTATTCCTTGCCGTCGATGACATACTTGTCCCGGCCCATGCATTCGGCTTTCGCATTCTCGCCAGCGTAGACCGGGACGTATATGTCCTTCAGCGGTTCACGAATCACCCGGATTCGTGATCGGGCCGGATTGTTGCCGCTGTATTTGGGCATGGAGTGAAAGGCGGAGCAGATCATCTCGCAGGCCCGGCAGCCGTTGCACTTGTCGACATCGACCTTGATCGTTTTGACTTTTTTCGTCTTCTTCTCGCCCATGGCGGATCGCACCTTTTCGTTTTATTTCTCCGACGGCTGCGCCGAGGCCCCTGAGGCAAGGTCCCCGGCTTTATCCGTCAAGATCCCCCGTTTGTCGAAATCGTCACTCACATAATCCAATCCCAATTCATGCAACGACTCCCGGGTGGGAATCCCGTCGTGGTTCCACCCCTTGAACCTGTAATAGGTGTCCAGGAGTTCCTTCTCCAGCTCGGGGAATCGTTTCTTCCAATGGTTCTCCGGTGGCTTGTCGTCTTTTCTGCGCATGCCGCGACGGATGTTGATGGACCGGATCAGCGTTCGGTAGCGTTTGGCGGCCTGCGACAGCCTGGCCTCATCCATGTCGATTCCGGCACCGGCGGAGATGAACTTGGGGTAATTGTGGATGTGATACGGCGGCTTGAGGGGAAACGACGACAGCCCGGCGCACATCCCGAGAGCGTCGTCGATGTAATGCATCTTCTCCTGCCAGTCGACGATGTCGCAGCACATCTGGACGGTCGGATAGAACGGCATGGATTTTTCCCCGCGGGGCTCCCAGTCCAGGAAATAGTGTTTGAACTTTTCGTCCGGAACCTGGAACCAGTCCTTTACGAACGCTTCCCGCTCCTCGCGGGTGGGAAAAGGAGCCTGCGGAAACTGCCCTTCAATCTGCGTGATGTTGATTTTCTCGCCGGTCGAATACATAAGGAAATAAATGGGATTGAGCATGGATAGTTTGAGCGGCAGCTGCTCATGCTTCTTGATGTTGTTGTGGGCAAAGGCATCTGCGCCGTTGCCGATCTGCTTGGCCGCCCAATAGGTTCCGTTGGCTAGAACATCTCCGATCCCTTCGCGCCGGACGATTCGGTCCAGCAACCAGTAGAATCTTTCCTCGTTGCCGACCGGCAGCCCGTGCATGTCTTTCTCTGTCAAAATGCCGGCTTCATACAGCTCTAATGCGAAGGCCATAACTTGAGGCGCCGAGAACCCGTCCACACCATACTCCGTAGCCCGTTGCGCGATTCTCAGACCAAATTCCAGGTCCGACATGGCGGCCATGGTGTAGGTGAGCTTTGAAAAGCATTTCATCATGTAGGTTGGGAGCCCTGGGAGAGAAAGGGTTGCCCCGCATTTCATCGGACAGTTGTAACAGCTGATTAGCCTCGTCCGGGCGCTTTCCAGCGTCTCCGTCCATTTCCGCTTAATCTCATCGTTCCAGAAATCTTTCCTGCGGGTACGGGAATTTCCCCACATGAAATTTTCGGTGTGCCATTTCTCGTCATGGACGGCCATCTCTTGCGGCGATCCAAGCCCGGTTAGAATGGCCATGACTCCCTCGACCGGGTTTTCGTTTCGAAATTTAATATAGCTCAGAACCTCGCGGCAGAGCTCCATGAATTCAGCCGGCCGCGCAACGTTGACGTCCTTTGTTCCGCGAACGGCGATCGCCTTTAAACCCTTATCCCCCATAACGGCACCGATTCCGCCGCGGCTGGCGCTGGAGCGCCCCTGCTCGATGGACGCAAAATAGACTCGACTTTCACCGGCCAGACCGATGGCCGCCACCTGGGCATTCGGCTCCTTCAGTTCCTGCCGGATGAGTTCTGCGGTTTCACCGGCACCCTTACCCCTCAGATGGGAGGCATCGCGCAGCTCGACTTTGTCATTATGAATCCATAAATAAACCAGATCGGGCGATTTACCGCGCAGGATCACCTTGTCATAGCCGGCATATTTCAGCTCCGGTGCCCAGAACCCGCCCATCATCGAAAAAGCCATCAGCAACGTCTGCGGCGATATGGTGCTTACGATGGTGCGATTGCAGCCGGTGGCCGGTGTGCCGCATAGAAGCCCGGCGCTGAAAATCAGCAGATTCTCAGGAGAAAAAGGTTCGACTTCAGGAGGCACCCTGTCCCACAATAATTTGGCGTTAGTGCCCAACCCTCCCAAGTAGAGCTCGGTCAATTTCGGGTCGGTGGGTACCTTTTCAATGTTTCCCCGGGATAGGTCGATTTCCAGATTAAACCCCGTCTCTGCGTACCTCATTTTTTCCTCTTCTGGAATTAGCTGGTATTATCGGGTGGCCATGAATTATTAGCTACAAGGTAACTACATATTAGCTGTAAAATAGTTATAAAGGGTTACCCTATAATTTGTCAAGGGAAAAACGTAATTTGGCGGGAGGAATAGGAACCGGTCCAATGGATGATGTTGCCATTCTCTAGCGAAGTTGTGTCGGAGCGTTTCTGGAAGCCTCACGCTCCATAATATTTAGCCGCCCTGCCAGACCTGATTTCAATCTTTATCAACTCTTGCAGCGCATCAAGCATTCAAATAGTTCGAAACTTGTGCGATCGCGTGACATCGCGTGAAGGCTCTCAGGAAATTGAGGCTCATGAAGGCCGAAATTTCCATTGGCCCGAACCCGCCTGAACGCATCGCATCTAGTAGTCGCCTTACGGAGCTGATGCTTTCCCATCCTTCAACATAACCGGGCAGCCCGCCACCGCTGTCAGTCCCCAGGCCGATGAACCGAATGCCGAAATAAGATTTGAACGCTTTTATTTCTTCAACCCAGTCTGCAAATGTCAACCGGCCGAATGAGTCGCCATCAAAACCGATCGGCCATGTACAGATAACCCCGCCCGTCTCAACGATGGCAGCCATTTCATTATAAAGCCGCAGGCGAGATGGGGGTCTCCATGTTACGCTTGAAGGAAATGGACTGGTGTGGGAGTCTATTATCGGAGCGCGTGTGCAGGAAGCAATGTCAAACAGGGTCTGGGCGCTGGCGTGGGCCACATCAACCACCATGCCGATCCGGTTCATGCGATGGATAACCTGGAAGCCAAAATCAGTCAACCCTCCGTCAGTCGAATCGGATGAGCTAAATTGCCTCATGTCGTTCCCGATTTGATTGTTGCCGCTTTGAGTCGTAGTCCCATGCACCAGGGTAATCATTCGAACGCCCAAATCGTAAAATTCTTTCAATCGCTCAAGGTCTGTTCCTATTGCATCGCCGCCCTCAATAGAAAGGATTACCGGTATCGGTCCTGTGAGGACAGGCTGAAGAGGAATGTCGCTTGGGCGACGAACAATTTTAATGAGCTTTTGTGCTTCCCATTGACGAACGATGTCGATGCTTTCCTTTGCATTGATGTATGTCGAGTCCGCCCCAACAGGGGCATTATTATCTCCCATAACAGCCATCGAAATAGCGCAAAGCTTCGCGTGACGGATTGCATCGAATGTGTGCTCCTCATCCCAAGAATAGCCTGGCAGGTGAGCGTGGGCGTCAATGATCGGAACCGCAAGCCTTGGGTAGAATTCTTGGGCGAACAATCGCTCCACCGGCAAGGCGCTCAGGGCTCCGGCAGATAATCCGTATCGCACCAGTTTGGCTAAGAACTCTCTCCGGTTCATGTGGTGGTCTCCTTTCGCGCGCCAAGTGAGTTTGGGTGTCAGCTGTTAGATGCAGGGATGCAATTTTAATGCAACCTGCAATGTTAAATTATAATTGTGATAACAGAATATTAAGTTATATATGGAGTCGTCCGCAACACAGAATGGGAAAACTACTCATCAATAGTTGCCATGAAAATCCTTAAGTGAGAGGATTCGGATGGAGTGTCCGAATAAAAACCTGAGCGGGAGCGGGAAAGGAGGATAGAGCTTCTTAAGGATCTATAAGGCAGCCGCCCATTCAGCAGCCTTACGGGCATGAATTTTTGTTGTATCAAACAGAGGGACCTGGGAGTCTTGGTTCGAGACCAACAGCGATATCTCAGTGCATCCGAGAATGATCGCCTCAGATCCCAGCCTCACGAGTTCCGCCATTATCCGGCGGTAGTCTGCGCGCGATTCAGTCGTGACCTTCCCCAGGCACAATTCTTCGTAAATCACGCGATGAATGGTTTCACGATCTTGCGCATTGGGTGTCAGCACTTGCAATCCATGGCGTACACGCAGCCGATCCTTATAAAAGCCCTGTTCCATGGTGAAGCGCGTCCCCAGCAAGCCGACCGTCTTGAACCCGGCTCGCTTGATTTCATCGGCTGTTGGGTCAGCAATATGCAACAAGGGAACCCAGTTTCCAGCATGCTGAAGCTGTTCAATTTCATGAAAGTCAAGGCTGTAGAGAAGGATTTTGGCAGAGTGCAGGCCCCCCAGGCGTTCCCTGATCGATTCATTGATTTGCCGATAATAGGGAATCGTTGATTCCCAGCTCATTCCGCCGATAAGGCCGATAGTTTTCAAGCTATTATCCATCATGCCGGATGCCCCTCAGCAGGGCCACCGCACGCATGGGCCATCAGGTTGGGTTCGTAAAAATAAAGCTCGTCAATTTCGCCCCTGAACACTGTTTCTTAATGCCGTCACCAGTTCTTTGGCAGTTTTTGGCGGGACAGGAAAACCCGGCTTGGTTTCCATTGCAATCGCGCCCTCCGGGCACCCCGTAGCACATACGCCGCAACCGAAGCATCGGTCTGTGTTGACCACGGGGAGCTTGCCCTCACCCATCGTCAGAGCTTCGGGCGGGCACCTGTTGATGCAAGTCTCGCATGCAACGCAACGCTCCGCGGTAAAAGTGGGCTGGAACCCCGAGTTGAAAACAAGGCCGGGCCGGGGTTGCTTCAGCACCTGGCCGACCACCTCACAGTGCCAACGGTCACAGTTGCACATAAAATCGATTTCATCGGTCGTGTTGCGGCTCATGTGGATCAGCCCAAGCTCTTCGCAGCGATCCACAATTTCCCGCGCTTCTTCCCTGGTAACCCGCCTTCCCCCCAACCGCTCGGTAATGTTTACGGCCATCTCACCGAACCACATGCAGACTCCGACGGGCATTCCATGGAGTTCCTCGCCGCGCATTGGCGGCAGTAGCAGGCCCCCACTCCGATGACATCATACTTGTCCAGATAAGTCATGACCTGATCGTAAGTATGGATAGTATTGCCCGCTTGGATCGTCCGGGCAACGGGAATGACCCGTGTGAGAGGGTATGAGATCCGTTCAACGCCCTTAGCCTCCGAATAGGCTTTCTTGTAGGCATGAATCAAACGGGCGACAGTCTTTTCCCATTCGGATTCCCCGCCACCAATAAAAATGAATTCGAAGATGCCCGGCATGAAGGGCAACCCCCGGTAGAGTTCGCCATCAGAGGTCTTGGTAACTCCGCACAATCCGCTGTTAGCCATTCGTTCAAGTATCTCTGAAACCTCCTCGGAACTTCGGCCGGTCGTTGCGGCGATCTCATGAACGGAAGTCGGCTTTCGCGGCAATGCATTGTTGATTTCGGCCTCTTCAGGATCAAAAAGCTCCTCCACCAGCGCGAAGAACTCGGGTATGTCCAAACCTGAATAGGGTCCTCCCCGGCTCTTCATCACTTCAAGCAGCTCGCGATATCTCTTTCCAGGCATTGTGGATTCTCCTTTTGCTTATGTCACAGCATTTACATGATTACCTTTGGTTAGAGGCATGGGAGTGTGCCCCTTTTCATAAAGGTGGAGTGTTCAGCGTGTGCTTTCTGCAAAAATTGATGGCTGGGATGCAACCTAATGTTTTCAGAATGATATTGTCAATAGCCGCTAAAATTCAACTGGCACAAACAAATCGGACCCATGCTACCAATGGGCTACCACGGGGAAAAAATCGGGCTTCTGGGGTATCTTGAAAGGTTATAGTATAGAGTGAAAAACCCGCCGCAACTATTTGTTACGACGGGTTTTTTTGTTATGGTGCCGAAGGGGAGACTCGAACTCCCATGGGGGAACCCCCACTAGACCCTGAACCTAGCGCGTCTACCAGTTCCGCCACTTCGGCACAAAACAATTTCAAACACGCGGTCATCACGATCGGGAATTTTGATGGGGTGCATATTGGCCATCAGGCGCTTTTTTACGAGGTAATCGAGCGGGCGCATGGCATGGACGGCACCTCCATTGCCATCACATTTGAACCTCATCCGCTGCGAGTCCTGAAGAAGAGCGCCTCACCGCCTCTCATTACCATGTTCGAACAAAAGGTCGAGCTGATCGAGCGCTCGGGCATCGATGCCCTCATCTCCATACCCTTCACGCTTGAATTCGCCGCCATCTCAGCCCGGAGTTTTGTAGAGGACTTTCTGGTGCGCAAAATCGGCATGAGAGCCATCGTCGTGGGCGAAGATTATGCCTTCGGCAAAAATCGCGAAGGCGACATCGGCTTGCTCAACTCGTTGGCCCCCGGCCTGGGTTTCGAAGTCATCGTGACCGGCATGATCCGCACGCTGCAGGGAACCCTTGAGCGCATCAGCAGCACGGCCATCCGAGAATTGGTGCAGGCAGGAGACATGCAGCAGGCCTGCCGCATGCTCGGCCGGCATTTCCAGATTCGGGGGACAGTGGTGGCCGGCCGCGACCGGGGCGGCAAACTACTGGGGTTTCCCACGGCGAACCTGAAATGGGAGGATGAGCTCTGTCCCAGAACCGGAATTTACGCCGTTACGGTGGAATCCGAAGGCCACCTGTTTCAGGGCGTGGCCAACATCGGATACAGCCCCACCTTCGATGATCGCCAATTCACGGTGGAAGTGCACATTCTTGATTTCAAAGAAAGCATCTACGGACACAGGATCCGGGTCAACTTCATTAAACGCATCCGCGATGAGATCAAATTTTCAAGCCTCGCGGCGCTTAGAGACCAGATTGCCGAAGATACCGAAACCGCCCGGCGGTTGCTTGCGGATAACAGCGTTGCTGGCCGCGTCTGAGCAGCAAGCCGGATTCTTTTCACGACGGCATTTCAACATTGAAAATTCTTACCTATCCGGAAAAATTCCTGCTTCAGCCAACCGTACCGCTTGAGAACATTGACGGCCAGGTGCAGCAGATGATCGATGCCATGGCCGAAACCATGTACACCGCGCCGGGCATCGGTTTGGCGTCGATTCAAGTCGGATGGGACCGAAGCGTGCTGATTTACGATATCTCCGCGCGCGACGAGAAACGCAGCCTGCATGTCCTGATCAACCCGCGAATTATCTCCAGCGAAGGCGAAATCATCTCGGACGGCGAGGGCTGCCTCAGCGTCCCCGATTTCCGGGCCGACGTGAAACGGTCGGAGCGCATCCTGGTCGAGGGGCATGACCGCGACGGCAACCCGATGCGCGTCGAAGCGGAAGGCCTGCACGCCATCGTGCTCCAGCATGAAATCGACCATCTCAACGGCCGGTTGTTCATCGACCGAATCAGCGCCCTTAAACGCGAGCTGTACAAACGCCGCGTCAGGAAGGCTATGCGTGAAAACGAACCCGCGCTTTAGAATTGTTTTCATGGGCACGCCGGACTTCTCCGTGCCCTCGCTGCAAGCCCTGCACGCTGCCGGCCACGAGATCGCGCTGGTGATCACCCGCCCGGATAAGCCTCAGGGACGAGGGCGCAGACTGGATGCCCCGCCGGTCAAAAAAGCCGCGATCGGCCTGAAGCACGCTGTAATTCAGCCGCCGACCCTGCGGGACGAAAAAATCTTACAGACCCTCAGGCAGGTGCAGGCCGACTTTTTTGTCGTGGTGGCCTTTGGCCAAATTCTCAATGAAGCGGTCCTCAGCATGCCCCGACAGGGTTGCATCAACGTGCATGCCTCGCTGCTGCCTCGCTACCGGGGTCCTGCGCCCATCCACTGGGCGGTCATCAACGGCGACCCGGAATCCGGAGTCACCACCATGATGATGGACAAGGGACTCGATACCGGCGATATTCTCTTGGCGGCCCGGGAATCCATTGCCGCCACGGATACCGCCGGAACCCTCCATGATCGCTTGGCGCAGCTGGGGGCCCGTCTGCTCTGCCAAACCCTCGACGCGTTTTCCGAGGGAACCATCCGCCGGATTTCTCAAGAGCATTCGCAGGCCACTTATGCCCCTCTGTTGAAAAAAAGCGACGGACTGATCGACTGGAGCAAGCCGGCCGCCTTGATTGAGCCGTTCATCCGCGGAATGAACCCATGGCCCGGCGCCTTCACCTATTGGGGGAACCGGCGCCTGAAGATTTTCAGGGCCGAAACCGTTCTAACGGCAACCACGGAACCGCCGGGAACCATAATGGAAAGCCCTGCAACGGGCCTGACGGTCGCAACCGGCCAGGGAGCACTTGCCATCCTCGATATTCAGGAAGCTTCCGGCAGTCGATTGCCGGTATCCGAATTCCTTCGGGGCTGTCGGATCGCACCCGGCGAGTCGTTGTCCTGATCTCGCCCCATCGGTTTCCTGCGGCAAGCGATCCATGAATTCACAGAAGAAACCAGCTTCGGGGGGCGGCAGGTTGCGTTGGAACCCGGATGCCCGGCGCTCGGCGGTTGCCCTCCTGGTTAAGCTGAGCCAGGGCCGGCGCAACCTGGAAGCCTTGCTTGAGGAGCTCGACCGGTCCGGCATCATCCGGGATCCAAGGGACCGCGACCTTCTGCAGGCACTCGTATTCGGCGTCTTGCGGTGGCAGGGGCGTCTGGATTTCATTCTCTCTCGTTTCTCGAATATCCCGCTGGCGAGAATCGAACCAGCGGTGCTGGCCATCCTGCGCCTGGCTCTGTTTCAGATCATGTTCCTCACCCGGATTCCGCCGCCGGCTGCGGTCCACAGCGCCGTGGAGACAGCCAGGGTCATGGCCGGACCCTGGGTGGCTCCCTTCGTCAACGCTGTTTTGCGGCGCGCCGCGTTGGGGCATTCCACCGTGGTTTTTCCCGACCGCAACGCCCTGCCGGTGCCGGCACTGGCCGCCGAATGGTCCTGCCCGGAATGGCTGGTTGCACGCTGGGTGGGGCGCTACGGCGTTGAGACGGCAGCCGACTTGTGTGAGGCCATCAATCGCCTGCCGCCGTTGACGCTGCGGGCGAACACCCTGAAAACAAGCCGCGGCGACCTGGCAGCCGCGATGCATTCTTTCACGACGGAAACGGCTGCGTCCGGGACGGCTCCCGATGCCGTCCGTGTCAGCGGGCTCAAGATGCCGATCGGCGGCTTAGAGGTTTTTCGTCAGGGCTGGTTTCAGGTCCAGGACGAGGCGGCTCAACTGGTTTCGCTCCTGTTGGATCCGCAGCCCGGCGAAACCGTTCTGGATGCCTGCGCCGGCCGCGGCGGCAAGACCGGCCATGTGGCCCAGCTCATGCAGGACCGGGGACAGGTGGTCGCACTGGACCAAAACGCCTCCCGGCTCGCGCAGCTCATGGACGAAATGTCTCGTCTCGGGGCTTCAATCGTTTCGGTTTGCGAAGCGGACCTCACGCAGCCTGGCAACTGGGAGCGCTTGGGGCCGTTCGACCGCATTCTGCTGGATGCGCCCTGCTCCGGTTTGGGCACTCTGCGACGAAACCCGGACATCAAATGGTCGGCCCATAAACGGGATCTGAACCGCTACCGGGACATTCAGATCCGACTGCTGGAGCGGGCGTCCACCCGGCTGAAACCGCAGGGGGTCATCGTCTATGCCGTGTGTTCGCCGGAACCGGAGGAGACCGTGGACGTAGTGGAAGCATTTATTTCAAAGAAGCCGGAATTCCGCATCGATCGCGCGGCCGGAGGCCTGCCGGAGGCTATCCGGCCGCTGATCGATGCCCACGGGTTCTTGCAAACCTATCCTCGCCTGAGCTATATGGACGGCTTCTTTGCAGTGCGCTTTAGGTATCAATCTTAGACTTGAATTCTTTCTAACTTCAACCTATCAACTAGAATGACGATCTGGTGAACTGCGAAAGGACGCCATGAAGCTGATCGCACCATCGATACTATCTGCGGATTTCACCCGCCTCAAAGAAGAAATCCAGGCGGTGGAGACGGCTGGGGCCGATTGGATTCATGCCGACGTCATGGATGGCCATTTTGTCCCCAACCTGACGTTCGGACCGATGGTGGTTGAGGCCGTCCGGAGGGCCACCGCGCTTCCGATCGATGTGCATCTGATGATCCATGAACCGGACCGCTATATTCCCGACTTTGCAAAGGCCGGAGCGACGTATGTCAGCGTACATGCGGAGACCTGTGCGCACTTGAACCGCACGGTCCAGCTCATTCGGGATTGCGGGGCCCGACCGGGGGTCGTGCTCAATCCGGCCACCCCGGTCGAAACGCTTCAATGGATCCTCGAGTATCTGGATTTCGTGCTGGTGATGAGCGTCAACCCGGGTTTCGGCGGGCAACGTTTTATACCCAACAGCATCGCCAAAATCGTTCTCCTGAAGAAGATGATCACGGACAAAGGTCTTCAAACCCTGATCCAGATTGATGGCGGCGTCAGCCCGCAGACCATCGCCGACATCGCTGCCGCCGGAGCGGATGTTTTTGTCGCCGGGTCGGCCATATTTAATAGCCCGGATTATCGCCGGACGATTCTCGCCATGCGCCAGCTGGCCAACCGGTAGGGAGATCGCCATGAACCACTCGCCAACGTCCTCGCCGCGCATACTGGTCCTTCACGGCCCCAACCTGAACCTGCTGGGCCGCCGCGAGCCGGAGATATACGGCCGCACCACGCTGGATGAAATCAACCGCCAGCTGGCCGAGCTGGGCGCACAGCTGGGCCTTGAGGTGGACACGTTCCAATCCAACCACGAAGGCGACATCGTGGATCGGATCCAGCAGGCGGCTGATCGCTGTGACGGCGTAATCATCAACGCGGCGGCCTTCACGCACACGTCCGTCGCCATTCGGGATGCCCTGGCCGCGCTCCACATGCCGGTCATTGAAGTCCACCTGTCCAACATCCACCGACGCGAGCCCTTCCGGCATACGTCCCTGACGGCCGGCGTGGTCACCGGCCAGATTCTGGGACTCGGCGCGAGCGGCTACGCGCTGGCGCTCCGGGCACTAGCCGAAATGGTCCGGCCGGCCGTGACGACGTTGGTGTGACCCATGAAACGGTTGCTGTGCGCCGTTGCGGCGGCATTGGTTTGTACGCACACGCCCCCATCCCCGGTTCGGGCGGATCATGCCATGAGCGATGCCGAAAAACGTGCCATGATCGAGTCCATGTACCGGGGCTACAAAAAAGATTTTGCCGATGTTGAGGACATCGCGCCGGCAGAGGCCATGGAACTGCTGAAAAACGGACGGGTAATCTTTGTGGACGTGCGCGAGCAAAAAGAGCAGGACGTATCCATGCTGCCCGGCGCGATTACCGAAAAAGAGTTTTTAAAACACCCCGAGCGCTACCAGGACAAGGTCATCATCGGCTACTGCACGATCAGCTATCGCAGCGGCAAGCTCGCCAAGAAACTGAGGGCACGGGACATCGCCATGCTCAACCTGAGAGGCGGACTGCTCGCCTGGGTCCACGCCGGAGGCAAGGTCTACGACCGCAACGGCGAGACTCGGCACATCCATGTGTACGGCCGGAAGTGGGATTTGGGACCGAAGGATTATCAGGCGACCTGGTGATGGGATTGTCTTTTAAGCGGCGGGGTTCAGAGACGACTCGATATCAATCCGTGCTCCTGTAGTAGCTGCGGTAGTATTTTTCTTCATCTATCTTCCGCTCGAGCCGCCGTTCGATCAGGTACCGGAAGAAAAGCCCCACCACCGTCCGGAAGTTTGCCAGAAAGTGCTCCGCGTGCCAGCGTCGAGCGGAGACGGTCACGCCCGGCCCCAGGTATACAGCGCCTCCGGCCGTCTTCAGGCGCAGGGACAGCTCGACATCCTCCATCAGCAGGAGATCCGGAAAGCCGCCCATGCGCCGCAGGGCCTCAGCCCGCACAAACTGGGCCTGATCGCCGAATGAAATACCGCAGGCGAAGGCCTTCAGATTGTTAAGGGCCGCGATGAGGGACCGGCCGGGATTGGAATCTCTGAACTGCATGCCGAAGCAGCCGCCGGCAACCTCGCGATCGGCGGCCAACGCCGCAATGATCCGTTCCGTGGCCCCAGGCTGGAGCATGGCATCCGCGTGAAGAATCAAAAGCACATCGCCCCCGGCCATTTCGACGGCCGACCGGATCTGCACACCGCGTCCCCTGCTGCCCGTGATAACCCGGGCACCGCAGTCCCTGGCAGCCGCCAGGGTGCCATCGTCGGAACCCCCATCCGATACAATGATCTCCTCAATCCATGGCCGGCCGCGCAAGTCGGTCAGAAGCCGGCCGATGCGCTCGGCTTCGTTCAGCGTTGGGATGATCACCGAGATGCTCTTCGACACCGAATAGCGCTGCGCGCCGCCCCAGGACCTTCTTCGAAATAGACCCCAAACCAACAAGGCGAAAAAGGGCAGATACTCGGGCAGCTTGAGCCAGGGAATCTCCTGGAACACACCCGTTTGGAATTCATGACCGAGAACCGGGAAGGTGAACAGCACCGCCACGTGCAAATACAGCCATGCGATAGACGGATAGAAGCACATGAACGGTGCAATCATCACCAAGTACCAGGGATGGAGGGTCGGCAGCATAGCCAGCAGCCAGCCGACGCCGAGGTAAACGCCGTGCAGCGGATCGTCCTCGGTCAGCCATATCCAGCCCAGACCGAGCAAAAAAAGAAGCCCTGCCGCCGGCATAGACCAATTCCCGAAGATCAGCCCCATCCCTTCCGTGATGAAATCGTTGTAATGCATCCGGGTGGCGAAGGTCCCGAGCGTTGCGAAAATATCAGAGCCGGCCGAGAGATAGGGAATGCAGAAAGCCGCGGGGATGGCAAGCGCCAGCACCCTCCATCCTGCGCCGCGGCTCCAGCAAAAGGGGATGGCCACGGCGGATAGATATTTGCACGCCACCGCCAGACCCAAAGCGAAATAAGCGCCGACGCGGCGCCGATGGGTCAGCAGGAGCAGCCCCATGCAAAGAAAGAAACTCTGCAAGACATCCAGATGCCCTTCCCCGCTGATGAAGACGATCGCCAGGGGGTTGGCTGCATAAAACAACAGCCGCGAAGCCGGCAACCGTCGCGCATAGAGCAGAGCCGCCAAAATCAGCATGACCCCCATATCGAAGAGCAGGAAAACGGATTTGAAAAACAACGGGGTCGGGCTGATCCAGGCGAGCAACCTGAAAAGCTGCATGGCAGCCGGGGGGTAGAGGGCGGCCAGATTCGGGTGGTTGATATGATGCCAGAAGCGGTTCAGGTCGCCTTGGGCCAGGAACGCCAGGGCCGGGTCGACCGGAGGGTGGATGTACGGATTAAAGCCATGGTTTTGGACTGCGCCTTCCCAGATGTAGCGGTAGATATCGGTGTTGGGCGGAAAAAGGAGAAAAGCGGCGCGGGCGGCGAATCCAAGTCCCAAAATAAGGCCAAGCGCTTGAGCGGTTCGGACCTGCGCCGGAAAGGTCCGGAACATCAGGACAAGAAAAAGAAAGCCGCACCCATAAAGAACCATCGATGCGGCGACATACCGCCCCAGCGGCCCGATGGCTGCCAATACCGCCATATCGACCAGCCAGGTCATGCAAAAAACGCCAAACCAGCCTGATTTCATGGAGGAAGATGGACGAAACTGCCCGAACGGATACGAATCTGTCCGCCGCCGCCTGCGGACAGATTCATTCGTCGTAATATTCGAGCCCGAGATGGGTGATCAATTCCTCTCCGCGCATATGGCGCAGGGTGTTCTTGAGCTTCTTCAGCTGGATGAACAAATCGTGCTCAGGATAGAGCCCGTCGGCCACCATCGGAGTTTTGAAATAAAACGACAACCACTCCTGGATTCCGCTCATCCCGGCGCGGGCGGCAAGATCCATGAAGAGTGCCAGATCGAGCACCAATGGGGCGGCCAGAATGCTGTCACGACACAGGAAATCCAGTTTGATCTCCATCGGGTAGCCGAGCCAGCCGAAGATGTCGATGTTGTCCCAGCCTTCCTTGTTGTCGCCCCGCGGCGGGTAATAATGGATGCGCACCTTGTGATAAAAATCCTTGTATAGATCCGGGTAAAGCTCCGGCTGCAGAATGTAATCCAGAACACCCAGTTTGCTGACTTCCTTGGATTTGAATGATTCCGGATCGTCGAGCACCTCACCGTCGCGGTTGCCGAGGATGTTGCTGGAAAACCAGCCGCTCAGGCCCAGCATCCGGGCTTTCAACCCGGGCGCAAGAATGGTCTTCATCAGGGTCTGTCCGGTTTTGAGATCCTTGCCGCAGATGGGGACCCGGTTCTTCTTGGCCAGCTGCTGCAGGGCTGCAATGTCGACCGTCAAATTCGGTGCGCCATTGGCGTAAGGCACGCCTTCCATCAATGCGGCATAGGCATAGATCATACTGGGCGCAATGTCCGGATGATTTTCAAGCAGGCCTTTTTCGAACGCATCCAGCGATTGATGCACGGCGCCATGCTCGATGTAAATCTCCGTGCTCCCGCACCACAGCATGACGATGCGGTCGATGTTCCGGCTATTCTTGAAGTTACGTATGTCCGCACGCACCTGCGCGGCCAGCTCCATCTTGTTCTGGCCGCGCTTGACATGGATGCCGCTCAGGCGCTTCACATAGGTCTGCTCGAACACCGCCGGCATGGGGCGGATGGCTTCAAGCTCGGGACGTATCTTCTCCAGCAGCGCCGGATCCAACACCCTGGCATTGCTGGCCGCTTGAAAGGCGTTGTCCGTAAATATATCCCAACCCCCGAATTCGATATGCTCCAGATCGGCCAGCGGCACGAAGTCCCGGATCGGAGGGCAACGCTTCTCCGTGCGCTTGCCCAGGCGAATGGTACCCATCTGGGTGAGTGACCCGATCGGTTTTCCGAGGTTTCTGCGAACCGCAAACACCCCGGCGATGAACGTCGTGGCCACTGCACCCATTCCGGGGATGAGGATTCCGAG
>JALOPB010000387.1 GCA_025454115.1 Desulfobacterales bacterium
TCAGCATGCCGATCAGTTCACGGGTGTCGTCATCCTGTACCACCGGCAGACTGTCGATGTTCTTCATCGTGAATTTTTTCAGGACCGAATTGAGATCTTCGGACGGCGAGGTGGTGATGATATCCGAAGTACCGATGTCCCTCATGACGACCAGCTTGCCGATTCCGGGTGAGAACAGCACGCTGCGGATATCGTTGATGGAAAAAATTCTCGCCAGTTTTCCGTGCTCATCCATCACCGGGAAGTAGTGCTGGTCCGATTCCGAGAAATGCTTCCTGAAATCCGCAAAGAGCATATTCTCCGGGATCATGGCCACCTTGCGAATGCGGTCCAGCACATCGCAGACCGTGATGGCCTGCAGCACATCGACAAAGAATTCGCCGGAATGCGCGGGCGAATCGATTCTCCGCCAGACCTGGCTCTTGAATAGCGTCCAGCGCCGGGTGGCCAGGTAGGCCACCGAACACACCATCAGGCTTGGCAGCAGCAGATGGTAGGAATTGGTCATCTCGCTGACGAAAATAATGGTGGAAATCGGCGTGTTGGAAACGGCTGCGAAAAAGGCGGCCATTCCCACCACCACGAAGGCCCCGGGCGAACCGACGACTTCAGGGAGCACGTGGTGAAACCCCTGGCCCACCGCACCGCCCAGAGCCGCGCCGATGACGATCGATGGGCCGAACAGCCCGCCGCTGCCGCCGGAGCCGATGGAAAAAGACGTCGTGATCATTTTTCCGATCGCCAGCGACAAGAGAAAGGAAAACGCCACCTCCTGGGTGAGCGCTTTCTGGGCGTAGCCGTATCCGAAGGCCAGGGTGTGCGGAAGGAAAAACCCGACGATACCGGTCAGACCACCGCCGATCGCCGGCTTCAAATAATTCGGAATGCTCAGGCCGTTGAAAAAACGGGTGGTGGCGTGAAACAGTTTAATGAATAATACCCCGGCCCCCGCCACTACTATTGCCAACACCAGATACGGGCCGAGTTCCAATGGGTTGCGAAAGATGAAATCCGGGGATTGCAGTAAAGAGCCCCAGCCGAACACCATGCAGAACAGGCAGTAGGCTACGACCGAGGCCATGCCGGCCGGGATGATGACTTCGTATTCGAACTCAGGATCCCGGTAGAGGAACTCCGCCGCAAAAAGCGCCCCGGCCAAGGGTGCCCTGAAAATGCTTCCCACGCCGGCGGCGATGCCGGCCGCCAACAGGATGCGCCTTTCCCTTGCCGATAGCTTAAGCTTCACGGCCAACCAAGAACCGATTCCCGCCCCAATCTGCGCAATCGGTCCCTCGCGTCCGCCGGAACCTCCGGTCGTCAGTGTAATGACTGTGGCCAGGGTTTTAACCAGCGGCACGCGCGCGCGGATAAGTCCCTCTTCGTGGTGATACGCATGAATGGCGGCATCGTTGCCGGCGCCGGCGGCCTCCGGGGCAAACCGATAGACCAGCCATCCGCTCACAAGGCCACCGGCGGCGGGCAGGATTAGAAGCACCCAGCGGTTGAATACGCCGCTGCCAGGCGAAAACAGTGCAACCTCTCCGGCCGAAGCCGGAGGACGATAGCCGGCCAGAAAGTCGAGGAAAACCCTCATGCCCAGCTGGCAGAGGTAGTAGAAGGCAATGGAGGCAAAGCCGGCGACCACACCGACACAGACATAGTAGAAGGCCCAGCGGCCGATATGAGTCAGTCCATCACGAAAAGGCACGCCTTTGCCGGCCTTCCCGCCCATCGGCAACCTTTTTGTCAGGTCCATCCAGGCGATTGCAAGGGCTCGTTTGAGAAGCAGATCTTAGAGGAATTGCAGGTTTGGCGGCTTCGGCTACTTTCCAGTCTTCCGGCCTTTAATCGCTCCTATTATATTCTGCAGGGTGCCAAGTACGGCACATGCCAGCACGCCAAAGATGGCCGTCCGGATGATCCAATCGGATATCCCCATGTTTGAAAAATCCATGATCTCGCCTCCTTTCCATTTCTCATTAGCCCGGCCGCCAGATCCATCAATGCCGCCATACCGGATGTAATAAGCCTGCCCCGGACCACGATACGGGGGCATCCATCCGATCATTAGCGAACCTGGATAAGATAGACCGGCCTTATATTTTTATAACCCATTCTGCGTATACAGGAAAGCCATAAAACAAACATCCCTCTTCAGCGGACATGGAGAGGGATGTTTGTTTCAGCGACCGAAAACCGTTCGAACCGTCCGCTGAGCCTCCAACTCCGGCTGCTGTTTCTTGAAAGAATGTTCAGATGCAGATGATGTCGGCCGGCCTTGAATTACCATCCGCCATCGATGATCGCGGGTTGATTGAAATTGGTCGATTCATTTGAAGCGCCGGTCGCCCTTGGCTCGCTCGAAAGAAGACGATCCGTTGCATTTTTTTTGTTGACAGTCCCGCTGCAATCCAATATTGAATTTTGAATACAAAATTCAATATTCAAAAAAAGGCATGCACTCATGGCCGCCCCTGCCCCCCTTCGAAGGTCAAGGTCCTCTGCCTCAAAGCCCACCGGCCACCGAAGCCGCATCAATCTCGGCGCCGAGCACGAAAACCTCGACCAGAAAGCCTACCATATCCTCAAATCCATGATCATGGACCGCCAGCTTCTGCCCGGCGAGAAGATTCCCCAGGAGAAATTGGCCGAGGACCTGGGCATCAGCCGCACCCCGCTCATCAACGCCCTCAAGTTTCTGGAGAAGGAGAAGCTTGTCCAGTCCATCCCCCGGCGCGGTTTTTTCATGCGTACTTTTACCAAGAACGAGATGATCTCGATTTTCGAACTGCGCGAAGTGCTCGAGGGGTTGGCGGCCCGCAAGGCCGCTCAAAAAATTACCGACAGCCAGATCGTCCAACTGCAGAAATTTTTCAAACCATTTGCCGGGGGCAAGGATATCGTCGACATCCGCAACTACGCCCGGGAGGATCGCCGCTTCCACCATTTTCTCCTCGATATCGGGGCCAAGGAGTTCCTCAAAAGTATCCTCGAAACTTATAACATCATCAGCTACAGCTATCAGGTACTCGCACCCGAGGGTCTGGTTCGCCACCCCAGAGAAACCATCCATGAGCATCAGGCCATGATCGAAGCCATTGCCCGGCGAGATGCCGAAATGGCCGAAACCCTCATGCGGCGGCACTTCCAGAGATCCATGGCTGTGCTTGAGGGATCCTTGAACACGGACGAATGAGAAATCCCAAGGAGCTCGCAGCGTGTGACCACTCA
>JALOPB010000388.1 GCA_025454115.1 Desulfobacterales bacterium
CAATTCGCCAAGACCGAGGACGCCGTCAAGTACCGCCAGTCAGCCATGTTTCTGATCGGCCAGCATTTCAGCCGTATGGGGGCTGTCGTCAAGGGCGAGGCGCCTTACAACAAGGAGGCTTTCGAAAAAAACGCGGTGCTGGTGGAATCGCTGTATCGGCTTCCGCTGGACGCCTTTCTGGCACCCGGCAGCGACAAGGGCAGCGGTATGAAGGCCGAGGCATTGAGTCAAAAAGATAAATTTGCACAGATGCACAAGGCCACCGAAGCGGAGCTTGCCAAACTGGTCGCTGCCGCCAAGGGCGGCGACATGAATGCGATCAAGCCGCAGTTCGGGGCCGCCGGCGGAAGCTGCAAGGCCTGTCACGACGCGTATCGGAGCAAGTAAGCGGGCCTCCGTCCGCGGCGGTCGTGCCGGAAAGCCGCCGATGGGGAAATGATAGCATCAAGAGCCGGGCGGACAGCCCGGCTTTTTTATCTCACCAGGACGTAGACGACTCCGGCGGCGACCGCTGCCGCCAGGGCCGCCTTCCAGAGCGGAGCCTGGGTCATGTCCACCGGCGGCGAACCCTTCCATGACTTCCTGCCGGTTATCATCGGCGTGATCAGGTTTTCCCGCTTGTAAATGAGGTGAAACAGCACCGCGGCGACATGGACGGCTACCAGGGCGATGATGACATCGTGGTTGAAGTGGTGGATGGAGGTCAGCCGGTCGCTGGCGGCCTTGCTGACCCATTTGTAAAGCGGACCTTCGGTGGCGATGTCGTCGTTGGCGAAAAGACCGGTGCCGGCCTGGATCAGCAGCGCCAGAAGCATGGCCATTACGGACCATCCGCCCAGGGGGTTGTGGCTGAGGTGGTGGCCGGCCTCGCGGTGCAGCAGCGTCCGGACGTATCGCAACACGGTTGACGGGCCGGCCAGGAACGTATTGAAGCGCGATGGGCCGCTTCCGATGAAGCCCCACGCCACGCGGAAAAAAAGAAGCACCAGGATCGCCTCCCCGCACCATTCATGGTAGAGCATGGCATTGCCGCCAGCCTTGCCGGCCGCAAAGGCGGCGGCAACCAGCGCCGCCAGAAGCCAGTGAAATAGCCGGGTGGGAAGGTCCCAAATCACGACCGGCCTGGACCCGCGCCAGGTGCGCTTTTTCTTGGCCATAGACCGCGCTGCCTCCCGGGAGTTTTTTGCCGAGGATCGTTCCCCCTCTTTTCAGGTCATGACGCCCCCCGGCTTCTGGAAACCTACATGGTATGTCCACGGATGCCAAGCGTTTTTTCGGAACGCCGATGGCCTGCTCGGCCTTCGAAAAACGCTTGCCCTTCCGGCGGAAAACGCGTAGACGAATTTCAAGACATTTGCCGGCTCTTCGATTGCCGCTTCCGCTGAACCGTTCTCTTCCCGTGGCCTGCCGCCGGCATCGTTATCACCCAGGAGATCCGAGCCGCATGCGCGCCCGCGACATCATGGACACCCGCTTCCACACCCTTCGGCCGGATCAGAGCATTGCCGAAGCGGTGAAAACGTTTCACGAGGCCAGCGCCGTCGAGCAAAAAAAAATCTTCGGGCTCATAGTGACCGATGAACACAACCGGTTGGTGGGCATGTTGTCGATGTACGACATTTTGCTGTTTGTGCGTCCCAAGCATGCCGGGCTTTGGGGAGAAATGGAGGACTTGCCGCTGGAGGCCGCCTTCGACGAACTGCTGGATCGGGTGAAAACCATTCGGGTTTCCGACATCATGACCACCGACGTCGTCACCGTTAGGCCGGACGTCCACGTCATGGTCATCGCCGACATAATGATCAAACGCCACATTCGTCGTCTGCCGGTCGTCGACGGCAAAGAGATCGTCGGCATCGTCTATATCTCAGACCTGTTCAATCACCTGCTGAAAAAATTCTTTTATTACTCCGGCAAGTGAACAGGTACAACTTGAGCAGAGGTCCGGCGATAAAGCCGCATTTGACATGTTAATTGCCGGAGTCAAACGCTATGCCGGTCGTTCAACCACGCCATGTCTTGAGCGGGATGCTCGTGAACGAAGCCATGCGGCGGCAAATCGTCCAACTGCCGGCCGCAGCCGCCATCGCCAAGGGGATCAACCACCTGCTCAAATTCAAAGTTAACGCCCTGCTGATCACCGACGCCGACCAGCGGCCGGCCGGAGTGGTTTCGAAAACAGATCTCATCGCCGCCTTTTACGCCGGACTTCCCATCGATACCCCGCTCGGTGACATCATGATCGGCCCCCCGCTCGCCTGTTACCCGGACGACGCGATCGAATCCGCATTGGATCGCATGCGCAGCCACGGCGTGCACCGCCTGTATGTCACCGGAGCGGAAGCAACGAGCATGGTCGGAACGCTTTCGTATACCGACGTGGTGGCGCTGCTCTATCGTTACTGCCGATCCTGCCCCAAGAGCACGTCCCGGAAGGGCCTTGCAGGAAAGCCTGAAGACGAGGAGTGGCGTCTGCATGTGAAGGATGTGATGACCGCCTCGGTCGTATCCTTCCCGGAGAGCGCCCGGATCGCGCAGGTCGTTGAAGGCTTGATGGCTCATCGGTTCGGCGCCGTATTGATCGGCAGCGTCCAGGGCGCGGCGATGGGGGTCATCTCCAAGACGGATCTGATCCGTGCCTACCACCACGGGGTCAGCCTGGAAGCAACCGCTGACAGCATCATGACCGCTCCGGTGGTGACCTGGGACCAGGATGCCCTCCTATGGGAGGCCCTCCAATACATGTTCTTGAAAGATGTCCAACGACTGTTCGTGCATTCCGGAGATCCTCTCCGGATCATCGGCGTCCTGTCGCTTTCGGATACGGCCCGGGTCCGATCCGGGTCCTGTCGGGCGTGCACACCCAGCCGGTTCATCACGGCCGAATAAGCCCCCGCTGGCAGTGCTCTGCAAAATCCCTTGATTTTTTCTTTAAAGAGGGTATAAGCTAGTTACAATCATCAAATGGCCCTGGCGATAAGGGGCCGGTTTCGACTTAAGGGAAACCCAGTTCCGATGGTGGCACCCTTAGTATGAGACTATGAGAAATTTATGAAAGGAGGGTGCAAAGATGGCCAACGGAACTGTAAAGTGGTTCAATGACAAAAAAGGTTACGGCTTCATCCAATCGGAAGACGGTCAGGACATTTTCGTCCACCACACCGGCATCAACGGCAGCGGTTTCAAAACCTTGAAAGACGGCGACCGCGTTACCTTTGACATCACGCAG